>JADGNP010000207.1 GCA_017883425.1 Candidatus Sulfotelmatobacter sp.
GAGGTAAGTCATCGACAAGGTCAAGCGATGCCGCATGTCGAAGTCGCTGCTGGCATATTCCCGCTTGTAGTTGTAACCGTCAGAAGGAATCCCCGATCCCGCGCCGAAGTCCCAGTTGGCGCCGACCATGTCTAAGGCGTGGGAGTAGGTATAACCCGCGACCATGGTGAGCCCGTGGAAATTGCGCGATGTAAGGGTGGCTTGCAGGCCGTTGTAGTTCGAGCGGTAGATGTTGCCCATCTGATAAACCTGATTCAGGAAGGGGAAGCACAGCCCGCCGTTCCCGACTCCATACGGAGCGGGGCAGTTGTAGGTGAACGGTCGCCCCGACTGCTCGTCACCCGCGGAGTCCAAGGCGGGGACGTTCTGGTTGATGTCGCGAATGCCCGCCAATCTCGAGCCGTGATCGCCGACGTAGGCCACCTCTAACACCAGATTCGGAGTGAAGGAATGCTGCAGGTTGAGAGTCCAGTTGGTGACATACGGAGTCTTGAGATTCGGGTCAACCCCCAGCATGGAGCAGGGTCCACCGGTCACCGGGCTGCAATCAATCGTGCCGCTGGTGGCGCCGGGAAACACCGTGCCAAACCAATTCAAAGACGTGTCGGGATAGAACACCAGTCCGGTATTGATCGTGCCACCGGTCGTGTTCACACCATTCGCGCCGGTGGGCACAGTGGCAAGACCCAGAGAATTGTTCAGCGCCAGAAACGACTCCCAGTTCAGGGTCTCATACATGATTCCGCCACCCCCGCGAAGTACGGTGCGGCCATTGCCCGAGATGTCCCAGGCAAAGCCAAACCGCGGTGCGAAATCCTTGTGATCGCCGTGGTAAGGACCGCTGACGCCGTCCAGACCGACCTGCACCAGACCTCCCTTGGCCGGATCGAAGTTGCCGAGGAGGTTGTGTTGTTCCTTGATGACCGTATTCAGTTCGTAGCGCACGCCGAAATTCACCGTGAGTTTCCTGGTTACGCGCCAGTCATCCTGAAAGAAGCCAGCGAAGCCCCAATTGTGAATGTGCCGGGTGGGGTCGCCAATCAGGAGAGTCCCGTTGGTCGGCAGCCCGGCGAAGAAGTCTTCCATGCCGTTCGAGTTTCCTCCCAACGTCTCGCCCCCGATGAACTTGAGCCGGCCTCTGGAACCGCCATATGCACCGCCGCTGAAGGCGTCGCGATGGAGTTCCCCGCCGAACCTCAGAGCGTGCTTGCCCCTGACATACGAGACGTGATCGATGAATTGCACGCGGGTGTCCGGTCCCTGCACCTTGGGCCAGTTAAAGCCGCCGAATTCCTGGGGGAAGATGAAGAAGGGGAAAACGCTGATCCGCGGCAAGCCGCCATAGAGAGGATTGGTTACCCCGGTATCGAGGCCGTAGGTCGACTGGATGTTGGTGTTGTGGTCGGCGGTGAATGTCGGCTGGTACAGGCGGTTGTAGCCAAAACGGGCTTCATTGACCCAGCGGGACGATGGGGTCCAGATCCAATCGGATCCGAAAACCTGCGCCCGCGTGTGGATCTGAGTCAGCCACCTGCTCTGGAGTTGGCTAGCGTCGGACACGGTGCCAGAATTGTTTCCGAGGAAATAAAAGAAACCCAGGCTGTGGCGGTCGTTCAGGTGAGCGTCGATTTTGGCGACGGCGTTATCAGCGGAGACATTGTTCGGCAGTCCGAATGGGACGGCCGTCACTCCCTGCGGGTTGGTGCCGTTGTTGGTGGGAAAACCGGACCCGTCGCAGGAGATGGGCGGACCGAGCGTGCAACCAGCGATTTTGAGGCTCACGTCACTGATGGGGATGTCGGCGTTTTGCAGGGCAACGATGGCATCCACAACGCTGTTGTCGGGATCTCCGCCGAGGGACACGGTAGCTGGCGTGACGAGGGTGCCAGAGTTGCCTACGGTGTATCTCTGTCCCTCATAGGCTCCGAAGTAAAACAGCTTGTCCTTCACCAGGGCGCCGCCTGCGCTGCCCCCGAACTGCTCCAGGTTGCGCGGGTTCTTGGGACCGGATGCCGCCGTGTTAAACCAGTTGCGGGCGTCGAGCGGCGTATCGCGGCCGAAGGCATAGGCGGTTCCGTGAATGGTGTTGGTGCCCGACTTCAGTCCGACGTTGACGATTGAGCCGGGCTTCCAGCCATACTCGGCGGCAGGATTCTGTTGCAGATTGAATTCCTGAATCGCGTCGATGGGAAGGATGGTGGCCGAGTCTCCCGCGATGCCGGCGCCGTTGATGATGCTCTGGCCGGAGAACGGTTCGCTGTTGAAGAGACCGTCGACCAGATAGGCGTTGTCTTCGGCGCGCAGGCCGTTGCTGCTGGTGGTGGAAAATCCGCCACCCGGATACCGGATGATGCCGGGACGCAGTTGCAGCAGGTTCTCGTAATTACGACCGCTCAGCGGCAGGTCGTTGATTTCCTTGTTGCTGAGCGTGCCGCCCAGGGTGGAGGAAGTAGTGTTGACCAGAGGAATATCTTCGTTGATGGTGACCGTCTCGGTCACTTGCCCGGGCTGCAGGGCGAAATCGGCGCGCACGTCGGTGGCGACCTCAATCTGCACGTTCGGGCGCTCTGTCGTCTTGAAGCCCTTCGCCTCGACGTGGATCTTGTAGGTGCCGGGCTGCAGGTCTGGCGCCGCATAGGCGCCGGATTCGTCGGTGGTAGTCGTTCGCAAGGTGCCACGCTGAGCATCGGTGATGACCACGGTGGCCCCGGCTACTGCGGCTCCGCTCGGGTCGGACACCGTGCCCAGAATCCGGCCCGCAGTGGATTGGGCCAGAGCGGAAGCCGAGAACAGGAGCAGCGTGAAGGTGGCGAGCAACAACCGGGAAGCTGCAGTCATCCGACCGTCGTGAGACGAGGCGGCACTGACCGTGCGGGATAACATAGGAACCCCTCCATATTGCTGGTCCGACAGCCATACCACTATCGGAGAAACCGTGTCAAGCAAATTCAAATTTTGGATCGAACTGCGGAAGCGTATACCTGCCCTCAAGCAATGCGGAAGTCTCCAAGACGGCAACCCCAAACTTGTTGGACGACTGTGATCTGAAGGGGTTGCATCGGTATGGGCAGTGTAGTAGGATTCACCTGGTCATACCACCAGACCTTTATACCAAACCCGTGTCTTCCGTTCAACAAACGCGGCAACACCCCGTGGATATGCGGTATAGTAGCCGGACCATAGCCAGGCTACCGGCTGACTGCGCGCCACCGCGAGCGGGGGGCAAGACTGTGTACAAGCTGGTTCGTACGTCGCGACTCTACGAGCAAATCGTTCAGCAGATTGAAGAGTCCATTGTCAAAGGCGATCTGAAGGCAGGAGATCAACTCCCCGCGGAACGCGATTTGGCCCAGCGTTTCGGCGTGAGCCGTACCGCCGTGCGCGAAGCGGTGAAGGCGCTGCGCGAGAAGGGTCTGGTCGAAGCGTACTCGGGCCGAGGCACCTTCATCACGGACGGCACCACGCAGGCTGTCCGCCAGTCGTTGGACCTGATGGTGAAGATCGGTCAACCGGAAGGCTCTACTCATCTGGCAGAGGTGCGGGCCATTCTGGAGCCGGAGATTGCTGCGCTGGCCGCGGTGCGCATTCAGGAACCGGAACTGACAACCATGCGTGAGGCGGTTGCCGCCATGGACCGGGCCGGGCAGGATCCGGAAACCTACATCGAAGCGGATCTGGATTTTCATCTGGCCCTGGCCGAGGGTGCAGCCAACCCGCTCATTCTTTCGCTGCTCGATTCCATCGTGGGACTTTTGCGGGAGCAGCGCCTGCGAATCTTCAGGGTTCCCGGCGGACCGGAGCGCGGGCAGATTCATCACAAGCGGATTCTGGATGCGGTCGAGAGGCATGACGCAGAGAAGGCCCGCGAAGCCATGCGATCCCATCTCTCGCAGGTGCGAGATGACAGTCAGGCGCCGGCGGCGAAACGGGCTCCCGGCAAGCACGCAGCGCATTAGAAATTTGTGACGAGATCTGGAGGCGGTTGCGGATGGCGAAAGTAGGCTTTATCGGTTTGGGCGTGATGGGCAGCCAGATGGTGAATCGGTTGCTGAGCAAGGGTCACACGGTGACCGGCTACAACCGCACGCGCGCCAAGGCGCAGTGGTTGGTGGAAAAGGGGATGCAGTGGGCCGACTCGCCGCGTGCGGTGGCGAGCGCGTCGGACTACACATTTGCGATGGTGACCAACGCCGCGGCGATCCAGGCCATCACCGAAGGTCCTGCCGGACTGCTGGCCGGCTTGAGTACTGGGAAGACTTTCATTGACATGAGCACGGTAAGTCCGACGGTGAGCCGCGCGCTGGCTGCGAAAGTGCGCGCGCTCGGCGCCGACATGGTTGACTCGCCGGTATCGGGCAGCGTGATCACTCTGCAGGAAGGCAAGCTGTCGGTGATGGTTGGCGGACGGAAAGAAACGTTCGACCAGATCAAACCGCTGCTGCTCGACATCGGCCCGAAGGTCAGTTACGTGGGCGACAACGGCCTGGCACTCTCCATGAAGATCGCAATCAATCTGAGTCTGGCGGTGCAGATGCTGGCATTTTCCGAAGGGGTGCTGCTGGCGGAAAAGAGCGGGATTGCCCGCGAAGTTGCCGTGGATGTGCTTACGCACAGCGCCGTGGCATCGCCAATGATTCAGTACCGCGGACCGTTTGTACTGCAACAGCCGGAAGAAGCCTGGTTCGACGTGAACATGATGCAGAAAGACATGGTGCTGGCGATGGACCTGGGCCGGCAACTCGACGTGCCCCTGCCAACGACCGCTGTCAGCAACGAATTCCTTACGGCGGCCCGTGGCATGGGTTGGACGAAGTACGATTTCGCCTGCATGTTCGACGTGCTCGCAGCTATGTCTGGGGTGAAGACGCCCGTTACCGCAGGAGGCAAGAAGTGACCACCGCTACTTCCAAGCCGGAAGCCGGACGCGAAGTCGAAACCGAGAAAGACCGGTGGCTACGCGCGTACCGCCAGATGGTGAGGATCCGCCTGTTTGAAGAGCAGGTGAATGAACTCTACACCCGCGCGCTGATGCCGGGACTGGCGCATCTTTACAGCGGCGAAGAGGCCGTTGCGGTGGGCATCTGCGAAGCACTGCACATCGACGACTACATCACCAGCACGCACCGCGGCCACGGACACTGCCTGGCCAAGGGCGCTTCGCCCGACCGCATGTTCGCCGAGTTGCTGGGCAAGGAAGCCGGCTACTGCCGGGGCAAGGGCGGATCGATGCACATTGCCGATCCGGCGACGGGCAACCTGGGCGCGAACGCGATCGTGGGCGGCAGCGTGGGCATCGCGACCGGCGCGGCCTTCGCCGCGAAGCGGTTGGGGAACGGACGTGTGGCGGTCTGCTTTTTTGGCGAAGGCGCGCTCGGCCAAGGTTCTCTTTACGAAGTGATGAACCTGGCACAACTGTGGAAGCTGCCCGTGATCTACGTTTGCGAAAACAATCTCTACAACGAGTACACGCACTTCTCGGAGACGACGGCCGGCACGATTCTCGGACGCGCCGCTGCCTTCGGGATCGAGGCGGAATTGGTGGACGGGCAGGAGGTGCGCGCGGTGAATGAAGTCGCGGCGCGCCTGGTGAAACGGGCGCGGGCGGGGGGTGGCCCCGCGTTCCTGCAGGCGGACACCTACCGCTACAGCGGGCATCACGTGGGCGACATCAATCGCGAATACTACCGTTCGAAACAGGAAGAGCAGCACTGGAAGACCGAACGGGATCCCATCAAACTGCATGCGAACTGGCTGCTGGCGCAGGGGCATGCGGACGCAGCAGCGCTTGATCAAATCACCGCCGAAGGGCGCACCGAGATGGAAGCTGCCGTGAAATTCGCCATTGCGGCTCCGTATCCCAGCGTCGACCAGGTGGAGCAGGACGTCTATGCCTGAACGCGAACTCACATTTGCGCAGGCGGTGCGGGAAGCACTGGCGGAAGAAATGCGCCGCGACTCGCGGGTGTGCATTTTTGGCGAAGACGTGGCCGAAGCCGGGACGCCGTTCAAAGTGCTCTCTGGACTCGTAGAGGAATTCGGCGCCGAGCGAGTGGTCGACACGCCGATTTCCGAAGCCGGTTTTACGGGCGTTGGAGTCGGCGCGGCCATGACGGGCCTGCGCCCCGTGGTCGACATCATGTTCGGCGATTTCCTGACGCTGACCATGGATCAGATGGTGAACCAGGCAGCGAAGGCGCATTACATGTCGGGCGGGCACTGGAGAGTTCCCATGGTGATGCGCACCACGCTGGGCGCGACCCGGCGCTCGGCGGCGCAACATTCGCAATCGCTGCACGCGTGGTTCAGCCACGTGCCGGGATTGAAGGTCGTTCTGCCTTCGACTCCGTATGATGCGAAAGGCTTGCTGAAGACCGCGATCCGCGACGAGAACCCCGTGGTCTTTTTCGAAGACAAGATGATGTACAAGCTGAAGGGGCCGGTTCCCGCGGAGGATTACACGATCCCACTGGGCGTGGCCGATGTGAAGCGTGTAGGCGAAGACATCACGTTGGTGGCTACGAGCAGCATGGTGCAGGTCGCGCTGGGTGCGGCGAATAGGCTGGAAAAAGAAGGCATCAGCGCGGAGGTGGTTGACCCGCGCACCACGTGGCCGCTCGACGAAAAGACTATCATTGAGTCGGCGAAGAAAACGTCGCGCGTGATCGTGCTCGATGAGGGCTATGGCCGTTATGGAGTGACCGCCGAGCTCGCAGCGGTGATCGCCGAAGGCGCTTTTTATGATCTGGACGCGCCGGTGAAGCGCATGGGCGCTATGCACGTGCCCATTCCGTTTTCTCCGCCGCTCGAAGATGTGACCGTGCCGACGGAAGAGACGGTTTCGGAAGCTGCTCGCAAACTTTGCAACAAGTCGTAGCGCCGGCATCTTGCCGGTTGTCCCGAGGGCCTGCCCTGAGCTTGTCGAAGGGGCGTCTCGTCCTCGGATTCGGCGGGGCGAGACGCCCACCGGACATCCGCCGAGACGGCGGCGCTACCAGGCCAACGAGGGAGGATTTATGGGACTCAAGACTCACGGAACGATGGCGGTGGACTGGGAGAACCGGATCGATTTCGACCGGCTGCGCCGCGAGCGTCTGCAAAAAGCGAAGGATCTGCTGGCCAAGTCGTCGATGGGCTCGTTGCTCTGTTTCGACATGAACAATGTGCGTTACCTGACCTCGACCCACATCGGCACGTGGGCGCAAGACAAGGCCAATCGCTTCACGTTGCTGCCGCAAAACGACGAGCCCATCCTGTGGGATTTCGGATCAGCCGCCAAGCATCATCAACTCAACTGCCCGTGGCTCGACGGCCGCTCGCGGCCGGGGATTTCGATGCTGCGAGGCGCGATGACGCCGGAGATGGGCCGCGCCGAAGACGTCGCCAAGAAGATTCGCATTGAACTGGAAATGCGCGGCCTGCACAAAGAGCCGGTTGGAATCGATATCGTGGAGCTTCCGGTACTGTTTGCGCTGCAGCGGGAAGGCATCGAGGTGGTCGACGGGCAGCAACTCATGTCCGAGGCCCGCGTCATCAAGACGCAGGATGAAATCTCGCTGCTCAATACTTCGGCCATGATGGTCGACGCCGCCTACGACGAACTGTACCGCGCGATGAAGCCGGGGCTGCGCGAAAACGAAGCCGTCGGCCTCGTTAGCAAAGTTCTCTACGATCTGGGCTCGGAATACGTTGAGGCAGTGAACGCGATTTCCGGCGAGCGCTGCAACCCGCATCCGCACGTGTTTTCCGATCGCGTGCTGCGGCCGGGCGATCCCGTGTACTACGACATTCTGCACTCCTACATGGGATATCGCACGTGCTACTACCGCTGTTTCACGGTGGGATACGCGTCGCATGCCATGGTCGACGCCTACAAGCGTTGCCGCGACTACCTCGATGCTGCCATTGAACTGGTTCGACCGGGCCGCACCACCGCCGAGATTGCCGCCGTGTGGCCGAAGGCCGAGGAGTTTGGCTTTCCCAATGAAGAAGCTTGCTTTGCGCTGCAGTACGGCCACGGCATCGGTCTAGCGATCTGGGAAAAGCCGGTCATCAGCCGCTTGGTATCGTTCGAGCATCCCGTAGAAATCAAGCCCGGCATGGTTTTCGCTCTGGAAACGTTCTGGCCTTCGACCGACGGCTGGAGCGCGGCGCGCATTGAAGAAGAAATCGTGGTCACCCCGACGGGGCACGAAGTCATCACGCGCTTCCCGGCGGAAGAACTTCTGGTAGCGGGCGCGCACTACTACACGGTGAACGGGCCGCTGCCGACTACACGAGAGACCGAAGCTTCGCCCAGCGAACGCGTGCTGGAGATGATCGAGAGCAGCGCGAAAACTGAGCGGGTAGGAGTTTCGGGCTGAAGGCCATAGTCAGGCCCTCCCCCAATTAACCGACTATGGCCTTCAGCGTTGTCATGCCCGCCCTCGAGATGGCGCAGGAAACCGGCAAGCTCATCGCTTGGCGGAAGCAGGAAGGCGACCGCGTCACCAAGGGTGAACCACTCCTCGAAATAGAAACCGACAAAGCGGTGGTCGAAGTGGAAGCGCCCGCCGACGGCATTCTGGCAGGCATCACAGCGACGGCTGGGGCCGATATTCCGGTGGGGCAGACCATCGCGTGGATCGTCGCGCCCGGCGAAGCGCCGCCGGTCGAAAGCGAATCGGCTGCGCCGGCCGCGAGGGCTGGAGCGCGCGCGAAAACCGA
>JADGNP010000208.1 GCA_017883425.1 Candidatus Sulfotelmatobacter sp.
TTCTACATGGTGGTGACCACGCTGACCACTATTGGTTACCAGGAAGTGCATCCGCTCTCGCACGCGGGGCGCGTGTTCAACGTATTTGTAATTCTCGCGGGCGTGTCGCTTTTGTTGTTGGGAGTCGGGGCACTGAGCCAGGCTTTGCTAGAATTCGAGCTGCAAAGCTTCTTCGGAAGGCGGCGCATGGAGCGCGAAATCGGCCGGCTCGACGGGCACTACATCATCTGCGGCTTGGGGCGCGTGGGACGCAGCGTGGCGCGTGAGTTGGCGCGCAAGCCGGTGCCGTTCGTGATTCTGGAGAATAACGACGCCAAGCGCCAGCGCTTCGCCACAGAGAATTGGCTGGTCGTGGCTGGAGACGCTACGCAGGAGGCGACGCTGCGCCAGGCGCAGATCGAGCGGGCCCGCGGGTTGGTCGCTGCCACGACCACCGACGCTACCAATCTTTACATCGTGCTCACTGCGCGCGGATTGAATCCGCACCTGAAGATCATTGCGCGGGCCAGCGAAGACGGCGCGGAAAAACATCTGCTCACGGCCGGCGCCGATGCCGTGGTCTCGCCCTACTCGTTCGCCGGGCAACGGATCGCGCAATCGCTTCTGCGTCCGCACGTGGTCAGCTTTCTCGACACCGCGACCACGCATCTCGGCATGGATCTGGAGATCGGCGAGATTCACATCACGGCTGCGTCGACCTTTGCGGGCAAGACTCTCGAGAGTTCCCGCATCCGGCAGGAGCGCGGCGTGATTGTGCTGGCGATCAAGCGGCGCGAGGGCATGCGCTTCAATCCTGCGCCCGATGAGCGGATCGAGGCGGACGACTGCCTGATCGCCATGGGCGAACCCGCGCAGCTGCGACAGCTCGAGCAGACGGCCTCCTCATCATCATGAAAATCGTGACTGCGGCAGAAATGCGCGCCATCGACCGCGCCACCAGCGAGCGCTTCGGCGTGCCGTCGCTCACGCTCATGGAAAACGCCGGGTCCGCCGTGGCGCAGCACGTCCTGGCGCACTACGGAGCGGCGCAGAGGATTGTGGTTCTCTGCGGCAAGGGCAACAATGGCGGCGATGGATTCGTGGCAGCGCGGCGGTTGCATGAGGAGGGAAAGACGGTTCAGGTCATCCTGCTGGCCGATCCGGCAGACCTGCGGGGCGACGCGGCGGTGATGTTCGGCAAACTGCAGCAGGCAGCGACCGTGGTCCACTCCAGCGACCATTTGCAGAGCGAGCGCGTGCGGCTCGTTCTGCCGGCGGACCTATATCTTGACGCGGTTCTCGGGACCGGCTTCAAGCCGCCCGTGAGTGGCCTGTATGCCGATGCCATCGCGATCCTGAATGCGAGCCAGGCGCCGGTGGTTGCCGTCGACATTCCTTCCGGGGCGGATGCTGACGCGATGGGCCCGCAGAAGGGAATTATCGCGCGGGCGGATTCGATCATCACCTTCACGGCCGCGCGACCGGCGCATGTGTTCAGTTCGCTGACCGAGGGCCCGACTTACGTAGCCGAGATCGGATCGCCGAAAGAGGCGATTGTGTCGTCACTGCAACTCAACGTGATTACCGCCCGTGACTTCGCGCCGCTGATTGAGCCGCGTCCGGCGGAGTCGAACAAAGGGAACTACGGGCACGTGCTGGTGGTTGGAGGAGCGGTAGGGAAAGCGGGGTCGGTCGCGATGGCGGGGATGTCCGCGCTGCGAGCCGGAGCCGGGCTGGCAACGGTGGCGACGCCGAAGTCTGTGCTGCCCACGGTGGCCGGGTTTCATCCGGAGCTGATGACCGAGCCTCTGGTAGAAACGCCCGAGGGCACGATTGCAGCGAGTGCGTGCGAGCGGCTGGACGCGCTGGCCAAAGGGAAGAGCGTCCTGGCGATCGGACCGGGAATTTCGCGATTCCCCGAGACCTCTGCGCTGGTGCGAACTCTGGTGAGCAAGAGCGAGGTTCCCATCGTTCTCGACGCTGACGGGCTGAATGCGTTTGCGGGCCGGACGAATGAATTGAGCGGCAAGGGACGGCTGCTGGTCATCACTCCGCATCCCGGCGAAATGGCGCGGCTTGCGGGGTGCTCCACCGCCGACGTGCAGAAAGACCGGCTGGGCGTGGCGCGGCGGTTTGCTCGCGAGCGTGAACTGATCGTCGTGCTCAAGGGGCACCGAACGCTGGTGGTTCAGCCGAATGGCGAAGCCTGGGTCAACACCACGGGGAATCCCGGCATGTCCACCGGGGGGACGGGCGACATTCTTACGGGGATGGTTGCAGCGATGATTGCGCAAAACCCGAACGAGGCGCTGCTGGCGGTTTGTGCCGCAGTGCATCTGCATGGGCTTGCGGGCGACGTGATGCTCGAGAGTGTGGGCGAGCATTCGATGGTTGCGACGGATTTGCTGCGAGGGCTGCCGGAGGCTTTCTGGCGCGCCCAGAGAACCGCGCGGGAGAAGTTCGTGTGCTGGGATGGCTAGAGAGTGTCGCAAGAATGTGCCGTCCCTCCGGGACTCGGTTCCGTTTTTTCGCGCTTACCCAGGACTGACGTCCTGGGCTAACGTGTGTCGCCGCTTCGCGGCTGGAGTTTGGCAGATTTCGTTCCACCGCTCTCCCGGAAATCTAGTTGTCACGCTCGCACTACAATATAGTTTTCACGCAGCCACTAAAGCCCGGCTCTTCAGACTTTACCTCGTAGCCGGTAGCGAGATGGTTTTTCCTGAAGCGGCCGAACGGCGCGCTGCGTCGAGGATCTCGGTCACGGTTAGGTTGGTCTCGAGGGAGGACAGGGCGTCTGGCTTGGCTCCGTCGACGACGACTGCCCGCAGATACGAGAGGGAATTGTCGTATGGGGCCGGCACGGGCTTGGCCGCGATCTGCTCTTCGTGGCTGTTCTCTCCACCGCGGCGCACGCGAATGTCGTTGCCCTGAACCGTGATGGCGTATCCCGTCTGGCCGTACACTTCCATGTCTTTGCGTCCGAAGGGCCAATTCCACGAGGCCTGCACGATGGCCTGTGCCTTGGGATACGTCAGGATGATCGTCGCCTCGTCATCCACTCGCGAATAAATTTCCGGCTTGATCTGCTGAGTGACGGCGGTGACGGTTTGCGGACGTTGGCCGTCCATCAGCCAGGTCATCAGGTCGGCGCCGTAACAGCCGAAGTCGAACAGGGCGCCTCCGCCGTTCAGCTTGGGATCGGTGAGCCAGGCGAGGAATTCGGGCTCGACGCCAATTTCTTTCGGGCCGTTGTGGCCGTCGTGAATCACCACCTTGCGGACGTCACCCAGTGCTCCTTCATGCACAAGGTCGTAGGCGGCGTGGTTGCTGCGGTACCAGGACGTTTCGTAGTTGACCAGCACCTGAATCTTGCCGGTGTGCGCCGCCTTCTCGATGGCCAGCGCGTCCTCAAGACTGACCGCAAGGGGTTTCTCCATCATGACGTGAACGCCGTGCCGGGCGCAGATCTCGACCACACGCCGGTGGTCGTAGGTGTTGGTGTAGACCAGCACGGCCTGGGGATGCGCCTTTGCGATCATGTCTTCCAAATCGGCAAACAGGATAGAGCGGTCAAAGCCATACCGGGTCGCGGCTTGCGAAAGGAGGCGTGGGTCGGGTTCGGCGACGCCGACGATCTCAATCTCGGGACTGTGCAGAGACTGGCCGAGGAATCCGTGCACATGTCCGTGAACCAGACCAACAATGCCCACCCGTAGTGGAGGTCGCATTTGTGCAGGCGAGGTCTGACCGGAAGACAGGGTTACGGCAAGCAACGTCGATAGGAAAGCCAGAGGCATAATTCGGATCATGGCGCACCTCGGTGAATCCAGTCACACATAGTAAATCGGCCGGTCTGCGCAGGGCGGAGAATCCGTCGTTCTTGACCGACACGCTGCCCTATGGGACATTTATCAACTAGTAAACACCGGACTAACTGCTTCATAGGACAGGGGCGAATGCGTCCACTTGCGGCTTGCAGCGCGGGAATCCGGACGAGGGGCTTCAGTAATCTGTTACTCCGCAGGGGCTAGTGCCATAGTGCTACTAGCTTATGACCCACTTCCCCCAATCGCACCCTTCGCGGCGCGCGGCCCGGGTCCAGCTAGGCGATTCGGTCCTGGCTGCGATCCGTTTAGAAGACGGCCGGCGCACAAAAGCCAAACTCCAAACCATTTCCGTGACCGGCGGCTTGCTGCAGTTGGCCCAATCCCTGGGACAGGGCGACTTCGTCGAAGTTGCTTTTCAGACGCAGGCGGGCCCGGTCCATGGCATGGCCGAAGTTCTCAGCCCCATGCGGAAGATGTCCGACTGCGTACTGCAGCCGTTCCGCTTCGTCGCGCTTGAGGATGACGACCATCGCCGCTTGCGGACCTCGCTCGATCACGTCGTGGATCGGAAGCTTCTGGGCATGAAGTCGAGCGCATTCTCGACGTACTGAGGGCGGGCGCAGGGGTTCAGCCGCGATAAAGGCAAGAGCACTCTCGCTATACTGGACGTGTGGACGGCCAGACCAAAGCGAAAGACGTGCTGCGGGACATCACCACGCACTCTGCCGAGGAGACGATCGCCTTCGGGCGCACGCTGGCAGAGTTGCTCGCGCCGCCCGTGTTGGTGCTGCTGCGCGGCGATCTCGGCGCCGGCAAGACCACGCTGGTCAAGGGAATCGCGGCCGCTTTCGAGGCCGCTGCCGAGGAAGACGTCACCAGTCCCACCTTCACCCTGGTGCACGAGTATCGCGGGCCGCGAGCGAATCTCTACCACATCGATCTTTATCGCATCGACACGCCGCGTGAGTTGGAGACCCTGGGGCTGGACGACCTGCGTTCGGACAACAGCATCCTGCTGATCGAGTGGGGAGAGAAATTTCCCCGGCTGCAGCGTGAGCGGGATGTGGAGATTGCTCTGGAGCGCGAGGGCGAGAGCGTGCGGCGGATCAAAATCAGCAGTTAATGTTTGGGTTGGACCGCGACGGAAGGCGCCAGGAGTGCCCGTACGCACACGGCCGGAGCATTCCACTCCCGCACCATCGAGAACAGGATTGCCGCGGAAAACAGGGCCAGGATGAGACGTTTGTTCTTCATCTGGTCTCAATCATAGCAGTCCCGCGTAATTGTTTAGACCCCGCGAGGGATTCGACGTGAGCGTTCGGGGGAATGTCTCAGTTTGCCGGCCCTGACCCATAGAACTGTCGAGCTACGCTCGACGGACAGCCGAGGGCGGCTGTCCCCACATGGGTTTTTAGTGAACTGAGACATTAGCTGGTTTTGCCGAAACTTTCCCGAACCAATCGTCGAACCAGTCCAATGTGCGGACGAAGTAGTCGCGGGCATCTGCGGGCTTCATGAATACGTGCCCTTCGTTCGGATAGACGACCAGCCGGACCGGAACCTTCATGGCCTGCAGCGCATGCCACCACTCCACGGATTGTTCCATGGGGACTTCGCCGTCGCGGTCACCCACCAGCACGAGCGTCGGCGTCTTGACGGCCTTGACGAAGTGCATGGGATCGCTCTTGGCATAGACGGCGGGATCGTCGTAGACCGATGCGCCGAAAAATGGAATCATCCATTCGTCGATATCGTTCACTCCGTAATAGCTGAGCCAGTCGGAAAGTCCGGCGCCGGCGACTGCGGCGGCAAAGCGGTGGGTCTGGGTCTCCGCCCACATCGTCATGTAGCCTCCGTAGCTGTGGCCGCGAATGCCAATGCGACGGGAATCGATGGGATATCGTTTCGAGATCGCGTCGACGCCGGCCATGATGTCGCGAAAGTCGCCGCCGCCGAAATCCTTCACGTTGCCGCGGGTGAAGGCCTCGCCTTGCCCATAGCTGCCTCGCGGATTGGGACAGAATGCGAAGTAACCCAGCGCCGACTCGGCGCCCATCATCTTCGTGTCCCAGTGCGATGCACAAGCCGAAGACGGCCCACCATGGACGTTCACGATGAGTGGATAAGTCTTGCCCGGCGCAAAATCCTTGGGAAGCATCAACCAGCCTTCGAGCTTCATCGCTCCGTTCGTCCAGTGGAAATTGTGCATCTCGCCCCAGACCGGCTTGGCCTCCGTGTTCACCGTAGTTAACTGCTTCCACTTGCCGATCGGGCCAGCCCAGACCTCAGGCGGAGTGCTCGCCGATTGACGGACAACAGCAGTCACCGATCCATCGCGGGAGAGGGAAGCGCTCGGGGAAGAGGCTGTCCCCAGGAATTCTTCGCCGGTCCAGAGGGACCGCACAGAGCCGCTAGAGACATCGACCGTGGAGAATCCAGATTCTCCATCCACATTTTGCGCGAAGATAAGTTGATCGGGGCCCGTCCAGGCCAGGGAAGAAGGCGAGCTGTTCAATTTGGGAGTGAGATTTCGGGGCGGGCCACCAGCCGTGGATACAACGTAGACGTCGCCGCCAGTGGACCCCTCATCGCTCATGAGGCCTTCGATGAATGCCACATACTTGCCGTCGGGCGAGATGTGAGGCTCGGCGATCTGCCACTTGGGAGCATAGATTTCGTGCATCTCTCCGGACGGCGAGCTGATGCGATAGAGTTTCGCGATGTACCAGTTCGCGTCGCCGGAGCCGTGTGCGGCGGTTGCTATCCAGCCTTGGCCGTCGGGCGTCCAGTCGTACTCGTAGATGTACACATCCGCGGGTGTGACCTGCGCCAGCGCGTTCGTCGTCAAATCAATCGTGGTAAGGCGCTGCTCGTAAACTTCGTCGTCGATCACGCCCGCGAGCGGGGTCATGGGTTGCAGCGGGCCGGCTATCCGCGGCATGCCTTCGATGAAGAGCAGGGCGAGCTTTGAGCCATCCGGAGAAAAGGTCGGGGTAGCGGCATAGCCTTTTACTTCTGCTCGTTTCACGGGAGCACTGCCGTCGAGCGCTGCGGTGAAGACCTGCGCGGCTGGAACGTCGCCTGCCAAGTCGGCGATGAAAGCGATCTGCCTGGAATCCCTTGACCAGGAGACGTCGCGAAGGGCGAGCTTGCCTTCCACCGCGATTGGGCGAGTCGTCCCGCCGCTGGCGGGGATTACCGTGAGTTCACCCTCGATGATGTAAGCGACTTGAGCTCCGTCGGGAGAAATCGCGGCTTGATCGATTTGCTTCGCGTGAGGCATGGAATCGATCACGGCGGCGGCGCGAGAGGGTGAAGTCGACTGTCCCCCTGCGGGAAAGGCAGGGCACAGCAATGAAATTACGATCGCGCCAAGCGTGAACGGAAATTTGTAAGTGTTTTTCATAGTGAAAGAGTGAGTCGGTAACCTAGAACCCCATGATGTTATAGCCGCAGTCCACGTAGATCACTTCACCGGTAATGCCTGAACTCGCGTCGGACGCCAGGAAGACTCCGGTGTTCCCAACTTCTTCGACTTCCACGCGGCGGCCCAGCGGGGCGCGTTCCTCGTGGCCCTTCAGCATGTCGCCGAAGCCGGCGATGCCGCGCGCGGCCAGTGTTTTGATCGGACCCGCAGAAATAGCGTTGACCCGAATCTTTTTCTTCCCCAGTTCGTAGGCCAGGTAGCGAACCGAGCATTCCAGTCCCGCCTTGGCCACCGCCATCACGTTGTAGCGGGGAACGACTTTCTCCGATGCGTAGTAGGTCATGGTCATGATCGAGCCGCCATCTTCCATAAGCGGGGCAGCGGCACGCGAGACGGCGACCAGCGAGTACACGCTCACATCCAGCGCCACACGGAAGCCTTCGCGAGTGGTGTTGATGAAGTCGCCCTTCAGTTCATCGGCCGGAGCGTACGCCACCGAGTGCACCAGCGCGTGCAGCTTGCCATGGCGCTCTTTCAGCGTGGTGAAGAGACGGTCGATTTCCTCGTCCTTGGAAACGTCGCACATGTAGGCTTCGGCGCCGGGCAGGGACAGGATGAGGTCCTTCGCTTCCTGCTCCAGGCGCTCGTTCTGGTAGGTGATGGCCAGCTTCATGCCGGCGGCGTGCAATCCCTGGGCGATGGACCACGCGATGGAGCGCTTGTTGGCAACTCCAAAGACGACAGCATTACGGCCCTGCAAGTCAGCGGACATGGGTGCTCCTTAGGAATGGGAAAGAATAACAGCCGGAGGCGGTGGTTGACCACGGAGACTCGGAGGCGATCGGCCTCGTGGTTTATTCAAGCGCGCTCGTCGTCGGCGAAAAGCCCCACTTCTCGCAAAGAACGCGAGAAATGGGGCACCCACTGGGCCCTGGAGGCGGGCTCGCCGTCTCGTCTCGACAAGCTGCGGCCCTTAATCGGGGAGAACGTCCAGGGTTTCAACGAGAGGTTCCGAGAGGAAGCACGTTGACCACGCCGGGAGCGGCGGAATCGTAAACGCTGCGCGACTGATCGGGCGGAATCGGCCGATGCGGATATTGAGATGACCAGGCGCAAAGCATTTCCGGCCATTCTACGACTACGGGACCGTAGCTACAGAAAACCGATTGAGTAAGTGCAGTGGAAGGCCCTTAGGGCTTTGCGGACATCGGCTGCCAGAGCTCAATCTTATTCCCATCCAGGTCATAGATCCAGGCAAAGCGACCGTAGGATTCATTCATTCGTTTGGCGTCAATCTTTACTCCCTCTTGTTTTAAGCGGTCGAGCAAAGCATCCAGATCGTCCACGATGTAGTTGACCATGAACGGTGCGGGGCTGGGATCGAAATAGTTAGTGGAGGTGGGAAAAACAGTCCAAACTGTAACGTGTTCCTTTTGCGGGTCGTCGTGTTCGCGCCACGGAAGCATC
>JADGNP010000693.1 GCA_017883425.1 Candidatus Sulfotelmatobacter sp.
TACATCACCAGCACGCATCGCGGTCATGGACATTGTTTGGCGAAAGGCGCCTCCCCCGATCAAATGTTCGCCGAACTGCTGGGCAAAAAGGCCGGGTACTGCAAGGGCAAAGGCGGTTCTATGCACATTGCGGACCCGGCGACCGGCAACCTGGGAGCGAATGCGATCGTATGCGGCAGCGCCGGCATTGCGACTGGAGCCGCGTTTTCGGCTCGGCGTCTCGGTAACGGCCGGGTGGCGGTATGTTTCTTCGGAGAAGGCGCGCTCGGCCAGGGTGTGCTGTACGAAGTAATGAACCTCGCCCAACTTTTCAAACTGCCAGTGATCTACGTCTGCGAGAACAATCTCTATACGGAATACACGCATTATTCGGAAACCACGGCCGGAGATGTCCTGATGCGGGCGACTGCTTTCGGTCTGGAAGCCGCCAGCGTGGACGGTCAGGACGTGCGCGCTGTGCATGGCATCTCACAGCGGTTCGTGGATCGCGCCCGCCGCGGTGACGGTCCTGCGTTCCTGCTCTGCGACACCTATCGCTACCACGGACATCACGTGGGCGACATCAACCGCGAATATTACCGCCCCAAGCAGGAAGAACAGACATGGAAGACGGAGCGGGATCCGATCGTGAATTTCGGGAAGTGGCTGGTCGAGCAGAAACTCGCCGATGTGACGGCGCTTGATCGTATGCAGGCTGAACTTGAGTCTGAGATGAAAAAGGCAGTGGACTTCGCCGTGGCGGCGCCGTACCCGGCCGTCGATGAAGTGGAACAGGACGTGTATGCCTGAAAGCGGCGGTCGTGAGCTAACATTCGCGCAGGCGATTCGCGAGGCGCTGGCCGAAGAGATGCGCCGCGATCCGACCGTCTGCATTCTGGGCGAGGACGTGGCGGAGGCGGGCACCCCATTTAAAGTTCTCGCTGGTCTTTTGGAGGAGTTCGGCAAAGACCGCGTGCTCGATACGCCGATTTCCGAAGCTGGCTTCACCGGGCTCGCCGTGGGAGCAGCCATGACCGGAATGCGTCCGGTGGTTGACATCATGTTCGGCGACTTCATCACTTTGACCATGGACCAGATGGTCAACCAGGCCGCCAAAGTCCATTACATGTCGGGCGGAAAGTGGAAAGTGCCGATGGTGATGCGCACGACCATGGGAGCGACTCGCCGCTCCGCTGCGCAACACTCGCAGTCGCTGCACGCGTGGTTCTGCCACGTTCCGGGGTTGAAGGTGGTTCTGCCTTCGACGCCGTACGACGCCAAGGGACTGCTGAAGTCGGCGATTCGCGATGAGAATCCAGTTGTCTTTTTCGAAGACAAGATGATGTACAAGCTCAAAGGCCCGGTGCCCGCGGAAGACTACACGGTTCCGCTGGGCGTCGCGGATGTGAAACGGGTGGGCGAGGACATCACTCTGGTCGCCACCAGCAGCATGGTGCAAGTGGCGTTGGGCGCGGCCACGCTGCTGGAGGAAATCGGAATCAGCGCCGAAGTGGTCGATCCGCGCACCATGTGGCCGCTCGACGAAAAAACTCTGATTGAATCGGCGAAGAAGACGTCGCGGGCGATCGTTCTCGACGAAGGTTATGAACGCTATGGCGTCACCGCCGAACTTGCGTCGGTGATCGCCACGGGCGCATTCTACGATCTGGACGCTCCGGTCAAGCGCATGGGCGCCATGCATGTTCCAATTCCGTTCTCGCCGCCTTTGGAAGATGTAACCGTGCCGACCGAACAAACCGTGTTTGATGCCGCCCGCGCACTCTGCGGCCGGTAGCGCCGGCGTCTCGCCGGCTTCACGCGAAATAAGGAGAATCTTATGGCTCTGCCTACATATGGATCGATGGCGGTGGATTGGGAACAGAGAATCGATTTTGACCGCCTGCGCCGCGAACGCCTGGCGCGCGCGAAGGAACTTCTAGTCAAGTCTGAGATGGGCGCGCTGTTGTGCTTCGACATGAACAATGTCCGCTACATTACCGCGACCCACATCGGTACCTGGGCGCAAGACAAGGCGAATCGCTTCACGCTGCTTCCGCAAAACGACGAGCCGATTTTGTGGGATTTCGGATCGGCTGCGAAACACCATCAACTGCATTGTCCCTGGCTCGGAGAGCGGTCGCGTTCAGGGATCTCCGTGTTACGCGGCGCCATGACGCCGGAGATGGGGCGAGCGGAAGATGTGGCCAAGAAAATTCGCATCGAACTCGAAATGCGCGGCCTGCATAAGGAACCGCTGGGCGTCGACATCGTCGAATTGCCGGTCCTGTTCGCTCTGCAAAAAGAAGGAATCAAAGTCGTCGATGGGCAGGCGCTCATGTCGGAAGCGCGCCTGATCAAGACGCGGGACGAGATCGCGTTGCTCAACCACTCCGCCATGATGGTCGACGCTGCCTATGACGAACTCTATCGCGCCATGAAGCCTGGCATGAGCGAAAACCAGGCGGTGGGCCTGGTGAGCAAGGTGCTCTACGATCTCGGTTCCGAGTACGTGGAAGCCGTGAACGCAATCTCAGGCGAGCGCTGCAATCCGCATCCGCA
>JADGNP010000694.1 GCA_017883425.1 Candidatus Sulfotelmatobacter sp.
CGGGTCACAAGGAGATCTTGTGACCCACTTACGCAAAATGATGCTGGAGGAACTCCAGCGTCGTAATTACTCTCAGCTAACCACAAAAGCCTACATTCGTACCGTGGTGGAGTTCGCCAAGTACTTCCACCGCTCACCCGAGGAACTCGGCCCCGAACATATCCGCGAGTTTCAGGCTCACCTGTTTACGGTGAGGAAACTGTCCGCCAACTCCGTGTCGCAGCGCACCGCCGCGCTCCGGTTTCTATTCGTGAAGACGCTCAAGCGCGCCTACATGCTGGAGCACATCCCCTTCCCCAAAGTCCCACTCCGCCTGCCCACCATTCTGAGCCCGGAAGAAGTCACGCGGCTGATCGAGTCAGCTCCCAACCTGCTGTACCGCACGATTCTGATGACCCTGTACTCCACCGGCATACGCCGCGCCGAACTGGTGCAACTGAAAGCCGCCGACATCGATAAGGAACTCATGCTGGTCCATATCCGGGAAGGCAAGGGCAAGCGCGACCGCAACGTGCCGCTCAGTCCCAAGTTGCTGGACACACTGCGCGAGTACTGGCGCTGGATGAAGCCGGTCACCTACGTGTTCCCCGGAGTAGTGGAGGGGCTGCGCGTGGATGCTCCCGCCTCCGACAAGATCGTCTGGCACGCCTGCCGCGTGGCAGCTCAGCGCGCCGGCATCACCAAACGCGTTCATCCGCATACCCTTCGTCACAGCTATGCCACCCATTTGCTCGAAGCTGGCGCCGACCTCCGCAGCATCCAACTGCTCCTCGGTCACGCCGACATCAGCGATACGGCCATCTATCTGCATTTGTCCCAGCGACATCTCAAAGCAGTCGCCAATCCGCTGGACGAACTCACCGTCTCCTCCTCCGCGCCCGCTGATAACGGCCGTGTCCGGCGAGTCAAAAGATGAATCAGCCACCTCTAGAGGTGGCTGACATCGTGCGCGCCTGCGGCGCCCGCTTCATGGAAAGAAGCCGGCGTTGGCTGCACTGGTCGCATGTCAAAGTGCTCAACGCCATTGCGCGTTGTCGCACAGCCGCCTTGGGCGGCCATCGCGACCAGTGCCCCAACTGTGGGCATCAGGCCATCTCCTACAACTCCTGTCGCAACCGGCATTGTCCAAAATGCCAGACGGCAGCCCGCGACCGGTGGGTTGCCAAGCGCCAAACCGAAGTGCTGCCGGTGGGCTACTTCCACGTCGTGTTCACCCTGCCGCATGAATTTTCCGCCCTCGCCTTGCAGAACAAGAAGGAGATCTACCGTTTGTTGCTCCAGGCCAGCGCGGATACCCTGCTGGAGGTCGCCGCCAATCCCGAACATCTCGGCGCCTCCATCGGCTTCCTCAGCATTTTGCACACCTGGGGGCAGAATCTCCTGCATCACCCTCACGTGCATTGCGTCGTACCCGGAGGTGGGATCTCGCCGGACCAGACGCGGTGGATCCACTCCAGACCTAATTTCCTGTTGCCGGTTCCGGTACTGAAGATTGTGTTCAGGGCCAAAGTTCGCGATGGTCTCAAACGATTATTCCGCGCCGGCAAACTTGTCTTCGCCGGCGAACTCACGGATCTCTCCCGCTGGAACCGATTTCTCGCCTTCCTGGAACCAGTGTGCAAGAAAGAGTGGGTCGTCTACGCCAAGGCACCCTTCCGCGGTCCCGATCACCTGTTGCACTACCTGGCCCGGTACACCCATCGGGTGGCCATTTCCAATCACCGGCTCCTCTCCTTCGATGGCGAGTCGGTCACCTTCCGTTGGAAGGACTACGCTCACGGCAACAAGAAGCGGAAGATGACCATTTCAGCCGACGAGTTCCTGCGCCGCTTCCTGCTGCACACCCTGCCGCGCGGTTTTGTGCGCATCCGGTTCTTTGGGTTTATGGCCGGCCCGCGGCGGTCCAGGATGCTGCAACTCGCCAGGAGACTACTGGAAACCTGCCTGGATTGCGGCGTCCCGCCTGCGATCCCGGCATCGGCGTCTTACCAGTGTCCGGTTTGCGCCACCCCGATGATCTTCATCGAGCGGCTCACGGCGGCGATGGTCAAGCGCGCAGTCGCCGCTCACCAGGATGCCATTAACGATTCCTCGTAGCCTCAGCCGGATCCTGGCAAACGAGCAATGGGCTTCGGATCGCACGCGACACGTGTGTCCGCACGGAAGCGGTGGCAGGCGATTGCTTGTCTCCAGCCTCCACCTACCTTCCCTCAGATCCAACGTCCGCCAGCAAAATGCCCAGCCGTTCCCATCGCCCGTGCGGAAGTCCCCGCAACCGGGCCAAACACAAGGCGAAACCCCGCTGCTTTTCCCATAGCATCCCGCGTCCGCCGCAAACGCCAGCGGCTCCGTTCAAACCGACTTATCGAAAGTGCCGCCGCAACATCTCGCATCTCCCGCGACTCCTCAGCAGCGGCACTTCCGATAAGTCCTAGCGTTTCACGGCCAGTAGGCGGGACCGCGTCCGGGCGCCAATGCTGAACGCTGGCCCACAAGGCGGGAGTAATCTGCGATTCGGTGGCCAACGATTCGCG
>JADGNP010000209.1 GCA_017883425.1 Candidatus Sulfotelmatobacter sp.
TGCTCTGCAAGATCACTTCGAGTTTCCGCACGACCCGTGCGACAACTCGCGGCATCGTGATCGACTGGACAGCGTGGGGCGGGATCGGCATGGCCACTCGAGGCTCCATCCCGAAGATGATGGAACTTGCCGGGATCGACATGCTGCCCCCGGAGGCTGGCATTCCGCTGATCCGGCGCGAACTCACGGCTGGAGCGACGCGCGGCGAGATTGTGATCGGCCAGCGCCTCGGCGTTTTGCTCAATGAATGGGACGCGACTGGAGGGCTGGATGCGTCGGCCGCAGCGACTGCCAGCAAGTCTTCGCCGGCAACTGGACCCATGACCGGGAGGATCGTGTCGGTGAGCCTGTGTGACGGCTACACAGTCGAGACGACTCTGGATCCACACGATCAACCGTTCCTTCATGACCATCAGATTGACGGTACTCCGGTACTGCCCGGTGTGATGGGCATTGAGGCATTCGCGGAAGCTGCTCTCCACTTGCTTCCCGGATGGCAGGTGGAAGCCATTGAGGACGTGAACTTCCTTGCGCCATTCAAGTTCTATCGAAGCGAAGCGCGCGAGGTGCGGGTTGAAACCAAGATTCATCCACAAGGAAACCAGTTGGTGGCGGATTGCCGGCTGATCGGTTACCGCTCTCTGCCCAACCAGACGGAGCCGCAACGGACCACCCACTTCACCGCACGCGTGCGACTCGCGAAACAACCCGCCCCAGCACCGCTGGTCAACCCGCTGGGCACACCGGAAGGGCACGTGATTGAAGCCACCGACATCTATCGACTCTACTTCCACGGACCCGCATACCAGGTGGTCGAAAAGGCATGGTGGGATGGCAAGCGCGTCATTGGTCTGATGGCGAAGGCTCTGCCCCCCAATCACCATCCCTCGGAACTGTCCACGGTCATGGCACCGCGGCTGATCGAGCTTTGTTTCCAAACCGCCGGAGTCTGGGAACTGGGTGTGCAGGGTCGAATGGGCCTGCCACGGCACGTTCGTGAGGTTTCTCTCTATCGCGCGCCGAATCAGCCTAATGGCCAGTTGTATGCGGTGCTCACTCCCGACGCAGTTCCGGGAAGCTTCGAGGTAGACGTTCTGGACACGAAAGGGAATTGCTACCTGCGTCTTACCGGCTACCAGACGGTGGCGCTCCCGAATGGGGTTGACGCGGAACCTCTAAGGATCCTGCAGGAGGTCATGTCAGGCGAAGCCGCCCTGGTGGCGTGATCCATGCGACCCGATTAACCCACAACCGTTTCGTCGGGGTATCTATGCAAACCGAATTCCAACGCGTTGCGATTGTCAATCGCGGTGAAGCCGCCATGCGCTTCATCCATGCGGCCCGCGAGCTCAGCCACGAGCATGGCGTGCCCCTACGTACCATCGCGCTCTTCACCGAGCCCGATCGTCATGCCATGTTCGTCCGCGAAGCCGACGAAGCGGTCTGTCTCGGTCCCGCCCACTTCATCGATCCGGAGACGCAGCGTCCCCAAAGCAGCTACCTCGACTATAAGCGCCTCAAACAGGCGCTGGCGGCAGCGCGCGCGGATGCTGCCTGGGTGGGGTGGGGCTTCGTGGCGGAACACGCGGCATTCGCCGATCTCTGCCGCGAAATGGGGATCGTCTTCATCGGGCCCACCGGCGAAGTGATGCGCCAGCTTGGCGACAAGATCGCTGCCAAGCGTCTTGCGGAACACTCGCAGATCGCTGTCGCCCCTTGGAGCGGCGGGCCGGTGGAAACTATTGCTGACGCCTTGTCTCACGCTGAGCGTATGGGGTTTCCTCTGCTGATCAAAGCCACGGCAGGAGGTGGCGGTCACGGGATTCGCCTGGTGCACTCGGCGAGCCAACTACCCCACGCCTTTGAGCGCGCCCGGGCAGAAGCAGCCAAGGCCTTTGGCGACCCAACTGTTTTTCTGGAGCGCCTGGTCGAGGGCGCGCGCCATATCGAAGTTCAAATCATCGGCGACAATTACGGGACAACCTGGGCTGTCGGCGTGCGCGATTGCACGATTCAGCGCCGCCATCAGAAAGTGCTCGAAGAAGCCCCTTCCCCGGCGCTTTCTCCCCAGCAGGATCATGATCTGCGCGAAGCCGCAGTTCGTCTGAGCCAGGCCGCGGGCTACCGCAATGCCGGCACGGTGGAGTTTCTGTACGAACCGGAGGCCCAGCAGTTCTTTTTCATGGAAGTGAATACCCGCTTGCAGGTTGAGCATCCCGTGACTGAATGTACCACCGGCGTCGACCTCGTAAAGCTTCAGATCCACGTGGCGCGCGGCGGCCGCTTGGAAGGCGAGCCCCCGCGCAGCACCGGGCACGCGGTTGAGGTGCGGCTCAATGCGGAAGATCCCGACAACGATTTCGCGCCCGCCCCGGGCATGATTGAACGGTTCCGCATGGTGACTGGTCCCGGTGTGCGTGTGGACACCGGTGTCACCGAGGGCGACAGTATTCCCTCGGCATTCGACTCCATGGTCGCCAAAGTGATCGGCTACGGTCAGACCCGGGAAGAGGCGCTGTCCCGGCTCCGGCGCGCCCTGAGCGAGAGCGTCATCGTCGTCAAGGGCGGCTCCAGCAATAAAGCGTTTCTCCTGGAACTGCTGGGCCGCGAGGAAGTGCAGCGTGGGGATGTCAGTGTGGGTTGGCTCGACCGCATCGCGGCGGAGGGCGGCCATCTCTCCAGGAAGCACGCCGACGTGGCTCTCGTGCAGGCGGCGATCGATGCCTATGAAGCCGAGTTGGCCATAGAACAGGCTCAGTTCTACGCATCAGCCGCGCGCGGACGGCCACTGGTGCGCGGTGAGATCGGCCGAGTCCTGGCGCTGCGCTATCGTGGCCGCCTCTACTCGATGAAGACCCACCGCCTCGGTCCTCAGGACTACCGAATTGACGTCGACGGATTGCGCATCGAGTCCCACATCGACCGTCTGGACCAGTATGAATGTTGGCTGACCGTCTTCGGGCGTCGCTTTCATACCGTCTCGGTAAACCAGGGCATACGTTCCCGCATTGAAGTGGACGGCGTGTCTCACCAGGTGGATCGAGACGATGGCGGCGTGGTCCATGCTCCCGCCCCGTCCGTAGTCGTTTCCATCGCGGTAAAGGTGGGCGACACGGTTGCAGTTGGAGACCGCCTGGCCGTGCTCGAAGCCATGAAAATGGAGACGCAGGTAGTCGCACCATTTTCTGGCAAGGTCCGGAAAGTGATGACCATGGCGAACGTGCAGGTCGACGCCGGTGCTCCACTCCTCCAGATCGAAGGTACTGGCGGCGACGAAGCGATCGGGCCGCAGGAGCGCGTGGTCTTTGGCGCATCCCTCACCCTGCACCTGAACCAAGGGACCTCGGGCACAGCTAGTCTCAACGAACTTCGCCAAGTCATGCTGGGTTTTGATCTCGATCCGGTAGACAACGCTCGCCAGTTCGCCGCCTGGAGCCTGACCCGCCCCGCGCCCAGCGACGAGATCGCGCAGCACGAGGACGAGATTCTCAACATCTTTGTGGACATTTGCTCTCTGTTCCATCGCGAGCCGGAAGTGAACCATCGTGCCTCCGGGGAAGAGCCCAGCGCCGAGTCCTACCTCTTTTCCTATTTGCGCATGGTCGAGACCAACGGAGAAGGACTGCCGGCAGTCTTTGTCGCCGCACTGCAGAACGCTTTAGCGCATTACGGTGTGCGTGCGCTCGATAGCTCACCGGAACTGAAAGAGAGTTTGCTCTGGATCTGCAGGTCGCATCACCGGATGGATCGCCAGATCGCATCGATTCTAGCCATCCTCGAACGGCGTCTGCACCGTGACCGAATCCCGGAACCGCTCGCCAGCCAAGCTTTTCGAATCCTCTTGGATCGCATCATCGCCATTACTCAGGGGCTCTATCCTTCGGTCAGCGATCTGGCGCGTGAAGTGCGCTACCGCCACTTCGATCAGCCGTTGGTTGAAAGCGCACGAGATCGCGTCTACCAGGAAGCCGAAAACCATCTCGACTATCTCGCGGCACATCCCAACGCGGCGGACCGCAGTGCCAGGTTCCACGAGTTGATCGAATGTCCGCAGTTGCTGGCGGGCCTGTTTGCCGGCCGCTTCCCAGCCGCCGACCCCGCCCTTCGCAGCACCATGCTCGAAGTGCTCACCTGGAGGTACTACCGCATTTGTACGCTGCTGAACCCTCGTTCGGCGTCGGCGGACGGACACTGTTATTTCTCGGTTGAATATGACGATGAAGGCAAACATATTCGCGCCTTTGCCGTGTATGCCGAATATGAAGCCCTCCCCGCAGCGGCACAGGCCATGCTTCCCGTGATCGCGGAAGTCCCGCCGGATGACAACATCGTTATGGATTTTCACGTCTGCCATTCCGGCAAGCTGGGGGATCCCGACTCTACGCAGCATGAAATTCAATCGATGCTCAACCAGGTTGCTTTTCCTCGCCCCATCCAGCGCATCGTGGTGTCAGCCGCGGGTGCGAGCCAGGGCGCCCGCCTGAGCGATCTGCGGCACTTCACTTACCAGCCCAGTGGGAATGGGTATGAAGAGAACCAGTTCTACCGCGGATTGCACCCCATGATGGGGAAGCGCCTGCATCTCTGGCGGCTCAGCAATTTCAAGATCGATCGCCTGCCCTCGATCGAAGACGTCTATCTGCTCCACGCCGTTGCCCGCGACAATCCCAAGGACGAACGTTTATTTGCGGCTGCCGAGGTGCGCGATGTAACTCCCGTCCGCAATGAAGCCGGGCGCATCGTGCAATTGCCGCATCTCGAGCGCATGCTCATGGAAGCGCTGGCCGCCATCCGCTTGTTTCAGTCGCGGCGGCGTCCTCAGGAGCGCCTGTATTGGAACCGCGTATTTCTGAATGTCTGGCCTCCGTTCAATCTGAAAGCGGACGAATTGCGCGACATTGTGCGCCGGCTCGTACCCGCGACGGAAGGTCTGGGCCTCGAACAGGTCATAGTACGTGCGCGCATTCCTAATCCTTCCACGGGGGAATTGCGCGATCTCGTGGTGCGCATCTCGAACCCGGTCAGCGGTGGTTTGCTCATCACCTTCCGTCCGGCCGACAAGTTGCTCGCGATCAAACCGTTGTCCGAATACGACCAGAAAGTCGTTCGTGTCCGCCAACGTGGGCTGGTATATCCGTACGAAATCATCAAGATGCTGACGCCTGCTCGGGAGGACGCACGAAGCGAATTCCCGCCAGGCGAGTTCGTGGAGTACGATCTCGACGCCGAGAGCCGGCTGGTTCCGGTTGATCGCCCCTACGGGAAGAACCGGGCCAACATCATTGTCGGAATCATTCGCAACTTCACCACTCGCTATCCTGAGGGCATGACCCGCGTCCTGCTGCTCGGAGATCCCAGCAAGGACCTGGGAGCGCTGGCCGAAACCGAGTGCCGGCTCATCGTTGCCGCGCTGGACCTCGCGGAAGAGAAGGGCGTTCCGGTGGAATGGTTCCCGATCTCTGCCGGTGCCAAGATCTCAATGGACAGCGGGGTGGAGAACATGGACTGGATCGCCCGCGTCCTCCGCCGCCTGGTGGAGTTTACCCAGGCGGGCGGCGAGGTGAATCTCCTGATCAACGGAATCAACGTGGGCGCACAACCCTACTGGAATGCCGAAGCCACCATGCTCATGCATACCCGAGGCATTCTGGTGATGACCCCGAAGGCAGCGATGGTGCTCACCGGCAAGCGCGCCCTCGATTACTCGGGCGGTATTTCCGCCGAAGATAATCAGGGAATTGGCGGGTACGACCGCATCATGGGAGTCAACGGCCAGGCCCAGTACTGGGCGCACGACATCAATGAAGCCTGCCATATTCTGTTCCGCCATTACGATCACACCTATGTGATGCCGGGGGAGCGGTTTCCCCGGCGGGCGACGACTACCGATCCCATCGAGCGCGATGTTCAAAGTTATCCTCACAACGAGAATGGCGAGGACGGTTTCGCGCTGGTGGGGGACATCTTGTCGGACGCGACCAATCCCGGCCGGAAGAAGCCCTTCGACATTCGCAGGGTAATGATGGCCGCCATCGACCAGGATCATCCCCCATTGGAGCGCTGGGCAGGGATGCGAGCGGCTGAAACCGGTGTCGTGTGGGATGCCCATCTGGGCGGCTATCCCGTGTGCCTCATCGGCTTCGAATCCCACTCTGTGCTGCGGCTGGGATTTGTCCCGGCCGACGGGCCGGACCAGTGGTCGGCAGGAACCCTCTTCCCGCAGTCCTCCAAGAAAGTGGCGCGCGCCATCAACGCCGCCAGCGGCAATCGCCCGGTGGTGGTCCTGGCCAACCTGTCAGGCTTTGATGGTTCGCCGGAGTCGATGCGCCGCCTGCAACTCGAGTACGGCGCGGAGATCGGGAGGGCCGTGGTGAACTTCAAGGGCCCCATCGTGTTTTGCGTGATCTCGCGATATCACGGCGGTGCGTATGTAGTTTTCTCGCGCGCTTTGAACGAGGGGCTGGAAGTCGCGGCGCTGGAAGGAACCTTTGCCTCCGTCATCGGCGGCGCCCCCGCCGCGGCTGTGGTGTTCGCCGGTGAGGTTGAGTCCCGGACTCGCAAAGACGAGCGCCTGCAAGCGTTGAACCAGGCGATGCTCCAGGCCGACGCCGCGGAGAAAGGCCGGCTGCGCGCCCAGTGGAACGAACTCCACGACGTCGTGTATTCGGAGAAGTTAGGCGAACTGGCCAGCGAGTTTGACCGGGTGCACAGCGTGTTCCGGGCGCTGAGCGTAGGTGCGCTCAATCATATTATTCCGCCCGCCAACCTTCGTTCGTATCTCATTAACGCTGTAGAGCGGGGCATCATGAGCGAGGAAGATGCCCTGGAAAAGGAAACTCTCGAGATCGTAGAAGCAGCCTAGCGGTTTAGCCGCGGAGCGGCGCCAGAATGCAGCCACGGCGTAAGCCGTGGGTAGTCAAAAAGTGAGAAGTGAACAAGCCCCTGAGGGGCGGAAGAAAGGGTACCGCACTTCGGTAAGAACTTTCGCATGGACATCTACTGGCTGGAACAGACCGAAGCCGATGTGCCAGCCGAGAATCAATGGCTGAGCGCGAAGGAGACGATTTGTCTTGGCGGCATGCGCTTTGCCAAACGACGCGCGGACTGGCGGCTGGGTCGCTGGACCGCGAAACAAGCCCTGGCTGCCTGCCTAAACCTGCCGACTGACCCTCACGCCCTTGCCAACCTGGAAATACGCGCCGCATCATCGGGCGCGCCAGAAGTCTTTCTCCACGGCCAACCGGCAGACATCGCGATCTCACTCAGTCACCGCGCCGGTACGGCCTTATGTACTGTAGGGGCGCCCGGAACCAACTTCGGTTGTGATCTGGAGACGATCGAGCCGCGCAGTGCTGCCTTCGTCGCCGACTACTTCACGGCCAACGAGAAAGTGCTCATCGCGCAGGCATCCGTGGAATGGCGGCCGTTGCTCGTGGCCCTGCTCTGGAGCGGCAAGGAAAGCGCCCTCAAAGCACTGCGCGTCGGCCTTCGACTTGACACCAGGAGTATGTGTGTTAGCCCTGGCGATCGGTGGCCGCCGGCGGCTGGAAGCTGGCAGGACCTGTGTGCGCCGCCTCGGCTGGCCACCAACTTCGATACATGGCATCCCATGCGGGTTCGTTATTCCGACACCCGCACCTTCAGTGGTTGGTGGAGATTTCAGGACGATTTGGTGCGCACCGTCGTCTCCGATCCGCCGCTGCGAGCCCCTCTGCATGCTCGAGAAACGAATTTCATGGGCGAAAGCCGTCCCCATCAAAGCTCACGCTTTCACGAGGGTGGTGGTTGTCCCATCTCCGCTTCCTCCGCCTGATGGCTTTCCACCGACAACTTCCGCAGAGACAATCTCTCCCGGTGCGCCAGCAGCAGTCCCGTCGGCACCACCGCCGCAAATGTGACCAGCCACAGCAGAATCCCGCAACTGGCCGCCATCTCGGCCGGTACATCAAACAAGCCGGAGAGTGTCGCGATGGTCGCCATCTGCGCTCCGCCACCTACCGCCGGCAACTGCAGCATCGAACCCACCATGCTCGAGCCCATCAGAATCAGCACCTGCAATAAGGGAATTTCCAGCGCATCCACTCCGTAGGAATGGGTCACTTCCTTGTACGCCAGTGCGATGACGTACCACATTCCCACCGATACCAGCGTCAGCCACAGGAGAGACATCGGGCCGTGAATCGTGTTCAGCCCCATGCCGAACTCGCGCACCTTCTGCGCTACCCTGTGCCCTAAGTGAGCCGGCAGATGAGCGAACCTCTCCTCCACCCAGCGCGCCAACGCCTCACCCTTGCGATAGACAATGATGGCCGCCAGCGTAACCGCGCTCACCAGGAGAATCAGCAAGAAGACGCCGAAATGCAGTCCGCGATACTTCCCCGGCTCCGGGATGGAGAGCATTCCGCCTTCGCGAAAAACTGCTAGCGTCATCAGCAGGGTGAAGGCCCCAATGTCAAAAATGCGTTCCACGGCCCACACTGCCAACTGGGAAGAGAAGGGAAGCTCGGTCCGTCGCGCGATCAAATACGGACGAATGAATTCCCCCGCCCGCCCCAGCAACGCCAGTCCCGTGAACCCGACCAGCGTGGGCGACACCAAGTCGATCGTCCTTGTCTTCGGACGCACCGGCCTCAGAAAGATCTTCCAGCGCCACGCCCGCATCCCATACGCGATGTA
>JADGNP010000210.1 GCA_017883425.1 Candidatus Sulfotelmatobacter sp.
TTGTCCCGCCTGGGAATGGAAAAAGATTCTGGATTTTGCCACGCAACACGGATTCTCCGCCATCGAACTGCGCGGTCTTGAGGCAAAACTGGATTTGCCTATGCTCCCTCTCTTTGCTGCCGACCGCATTGAACAGACCAAACAAGAAATCCGTGCCAGCAAGTTGCAGATTGCTTGTGTGAGCAGCTCTGCGCAAATGTATGTGGAAGATCCGGCCAAGCGCGCAAAAGAGTTGGCAGACGCTCGCCGCTTCATCGATCTGGCAGCAGCCCTCCAAGCACCGTACGTGCGTGTGTTTGGTGGCAAAGCGGAGTCCGACAAAAGCCCAATGCCCAGCGACGAGACAAAGGCTCGAGTGGCCGCGGGTTTGCGCGAACTGGGCAAATACGCCGGCCCGCACAACGTGACGGTGATCATCGAGTCCCACGACCACTTCACCGCCTCGGCGACCTTGAAAAGCGTGTTGCAGTCGGCCGATTCCGAACATGTTGGCCTGCTCTGGGACGCGCATCACACCTTCGCCACTTCGAACGAGGATCCGGAATTTACGGTCCGCCACTTAGGCCCCTGGATTCGCCACACCCACCTGAAGGATTCGATCGGTAGTGGTGAAGATCGCAAGTATGTGCTGACCGGGCGAGGGAACGTCCCCATCCAGCGTCAGATCGAGGCTCTCCGTTCGATTGGATATAAAGGGTTCTACTGTTTCGAATGGGAAAAACTCTGGCACCCGGATATCGAGGATCCCGAAATCGCCATCGCCGATTACGCGCGCGTGGTCGGCCAATGCCTGGGGAATGCCCACGCGTGCGGATTAATGTAAACGTAGAGACCTAGCTTCGCCACGTCTGCCTGTCCGAGATCGTTTCGGTCTTTGCCTCCCAATAGACTTTCTTGCCGGACCAATACGACTCTGCGGCCATCATGCAGGCGACGGAATGCGCAAACCCGTCGTGCACGGTAGCGTGGGGTTGCTGGCGCGAACGCATGCATTCCAACCAGTTCGCCATGTGCTCCAAAGATAGATCGTCAATACCCATGGGCGGTAGCTTGCTCTCTCCGGGCAAGAGCACAAACTTGGATTTTCTCTTCTCGTCAATATCCGCGTCATCCTCGTGCGTCCCTTTCTCCTCGATGAGTTGATAACGCGGACTGCCTTCCCCTCCGACGTTGATCAGACTGGCCTTCTTTCCCATGTAGCGCGTAAAGCTGGGAGCGTCATTGCCGAAGCTGGTTGAATAGCTCACCAGAAATCCCTTCGGATACTCCAGCAATGTCTGAAAGGTATCGGCCGTTTCGCGACCGTCGTGCCAGGCGAAGACTCCTCCATGGGAGACAACAGATGTTGGGAACCTGTCGTCCATGAACCAGTGCACCAGGTCAATGGCGTGGCTCATCCACTGATCCGGGATCCCGCTGGAAAAGTCCTTATAAAGACGAAACTCAAAATACAGTTGCGGATCAAACGGACGCGCCGGCTTCGTCATCAGCCACTTGTTCCAATCCGTGTCTTGCTCGCGGATCTGCTTAACCTCTGGACGGCCGCGCCACCGCGGACCGTGATAGTTCCACACCACTTCAACCTTGCTTACATCCCCCAGCGCCCCACTACGCGCGATTTGTTGTGCCGCCTGAGGGTACGGCTCGCTGCGATGTTGGGTACCGACCTGGACGATGCTCTTGCTTTGCAGCACGGCGTCGCGCGCCGCTTTCGCTTCGCTCAGCACATTCCCCATCGGCTTTTCGACATAAGCATCTTTGCCCGCCTCCACCGCCATTTTCAGGATTGGCGAATGCGAATGCTCGGGTGTGGAAATCAACACACCATCGACATCCTTCATGGAGAGCAGTTCTTCAACGTGCTGAACAGCACGCGGGTGCCGGCCATAATAGCCCGCATTGGTGGCAGCGGCTTTCTCTCGGTTCACTGTCCACAGGTCGCAGACCGCAGTCATCTCCATGTGGTGACTGGACTTCAATTTGGACGCGATCAAGCCGAGTTCCCCACCGCGGCTTCCGATGCCGATGTGCCCAAGTGAAACGCGGTCATTCGCACCAACAATATTTTCGTACGACAAAGCCGTGCGGGGTAGGACCACACCACCCGCGATCACGGCAGCGGATTTGCCCAAGAAAGCGCGACGATTTATCTGCGAGGATTCACTCATGATTTGCTCCGGCGCACGAATCGATTCGCCATGCTAAGTAAGACGTCTCTGCGAGTCAAGGATTAGCGCAACTAGGGCAAGCAATCCGGCTTCACAGTTTGCCTGAAAAGCTCGGGTTTGGGTGGCGCAGCGCGATAAAGCCTTTTCACTTCGAGGGCTTTAGCCCCTGAGGTACCTAGACTCAGTTTTTCAGTAAACTGTTCAGCTTGGCTTCAAACCGCCTGGGACCAGGGGCAGCGCTCGCAGGCGCGCGCCGGTCGCATCGAAAATGGCATTGGCGATCGCGGGCGCCAGACCCACCATCGGGCACTCGCCCGCGCCGGCCGATGGAAGATCCTTGCGGTCCAACAGAACTGTCTCGATCACTGGAACATCGCTAAACCGCGGGACGCGATACTCCGACATCCTGCCATTAAGAATCTTGCCGTTGTCGAATTCAATCGCTTCGAAAAGCGCCCCACCCAATCCCTGAACGTTCGACCCTTCGATTTGATTGCGAAGTCCGTCGGGATTCACGATCGCGCCGCATTCAAAAGCAGAGACGACTCGGACGACCTTGACGTCCCCCGACTTGCGATCCACGCTGACCTCGGCGAAGGTAGCGATGTTCCCCAGTTTCTCGTACCCGCCGCCCATCCCAAATCCGTGGCCGGCAGTCTTGCTCTTCCCCCAGCCAAACTGTTTCGCCGCTGCCTCGAACACCGCGCGCAATCTCTCATCCTTCAAGTTCTTCAGCCGGAATTCCAACGGATCCATCTTCACCGCGTGCGCCATTTCGTCCATGTGCGACTCGCGTGCGAAGTGGTTCGCGGTCGCCGCCAGCGCGCGGTACGATCCTTGCCGCAATGGAGAATTCACCGCGTGAAAGACGATGCGCTGGTTCGGAATCTCGTAATAGGTGCGAATCCCCGCCGAACCGGAATTGTAATTGTGAAACTCCCATGCCGTAATCGTCCCATCGCCGCGCACTCCGCTGGTCACGTCAATCACGCCAGCCGGACGAAAATACGCCCACGTGAACTCCTCCTCGCGCGTCCACACGAGTTTCACCGGACGCTTAGCCGCGCGCGCCAGCCGCGCCGCTTCAATCGCCGTTTCCCCGGTGTGCTTGCCGCCATATCCCGATCCCGTGTCGGGCATCAACACCCGCACTCGATCTTCAGGAATCCGAAACGCCTCGGCAAGTTGGCCGCGTACGCCGAACGGGCGCTGCGTCCCGGTCCATACCGTCAAGTTATCCCCGTCCCACTTGGCCAGCGCAGCCCGGGGTTCGAGCGGAGTGTGCGCGATGTACGACACGGTGTAGGTCTGTTGCAGCCGGTGATCGGCAGAACCCAGCGCCTGATCCACAGTTCCCACGTCATAGCGATCGCCATCTCCCGTGGGATCTTTGCCTTCTTCCGTGTTCTTCCTCAGATAGTCGAACAGCTCTTTGCTCGAAGGTTGCGGCTCGGACTTCCATTCGGCGTGAATGGCGGCTACCGCGCCGGCAGCCAACTCTGTACTCGCAGCGGCAACGCCCACGAAGTTGCCATCATGCACTACCGTTGCCCCCATCTGCTCCGCCTTTTGCGTGTCCACCGAAAGCAACGTCGCGCCAAACGACGGCGGCCGCAACACCTTGCCGTGGAGCATGTCCGGCAACTTCTGGTCCGAGGGATAACGGTGCCTGCCGGTCACAAAATCGCGTCCATCCACCTTGCGCGCGGATTGGCCCGCCACTTTCCAACTCGTCGCCGGAATCAGAGGAGTCTCGGCCGTAACGCTCTGGGTCAGTTGCTGTCCCTTGGTCAGCGCCGCGTATTCCACAGATCGCTTGTTCTGAGTATCCGTTACTTTCCCATCGCCAGCGACCAGGTGCTGACGATCCGTGTGCCATTGCGCCGCCGCCAGACCAATCAACATCTCCCGTGCCGCAGCCGCAACTTTGCGCAGTTGCGGGTTCATCGTGGGAGTCGTGCGGCTTCCGAACGTCCCCATGTCGAACGGCGTGAGCTGAGTGTCGCCCATCACCATTTCAATCTTTCCGATCGGCACGTGTAGTTCTTCCGCAACTGCCTGGCTCAGAGAAGTCCGGATGTTCTGGCCCATCTCGACCTTCCCGGTGTAGACCGTGACTTTGCCGTTTTCTCCGATGTGCAGCCAGGCATCGATTTCCTTGGGCAGCGAATCACCCCGCCGCTGCCTCGCCCCGCCCGACTCTTGTGCGACCACCGCCGGTTTCAAAACCGAAACCACTAGAACTCCAGCGCCGAGAAACTTGAAGAATTCCCGGCGATCGAGATCAAAGCGGTACGGAGCCGCGGCCGTGAGTTCGTACCGCTCAGGCTCCAACGGAACTTGCGCGTGAGTTTTGTCGCTCATCGCCCCGCTCCCTTCCCGGCAGACGACGCCGTTCTCACCTTCGCCGCCTTCTGGATTGCACTGACGATGCGCGGATAGGTTCCACAGCGGCAAATGTTGCCATCCATGAAATCGATGATCTCGCTTTCCTTCGGCGCTGGATTCCGCTGGAGCAGCGCAACCGCCGACATAATCATCCCTGACGTGCAGTACCCGCACTGCATCGCTCCGGCTTCGAGGAATGCCGACTGCACGGGATGGAGTTGATCGCCGCTGGCCAGGCCTTCAATCGTTGTGATTTGCTTCTGAGAGACAGTGCCCACCTTGGTGATGCACGACCGCTGCGCCTTTCCGTCGATCAGGACCGTGCAGGCGCCGCATTGGCCCTCCCCGCAGCCATACTTGCTCCCGGTGAGATCAAGTTGCTCGCGCAAAACGCTAAGCAGGCTGGTTTGCGGGTCTGCGTCAACCGCGTAAGATTTTCCGTTTACAGTGAGACGAATGCTAGCCATTCCTATGCTCCGGATCGAGGAGTACGTGTGGCGTTGTGAGAGGCTCTTCTTCGGACAATGATATACCCACCGATAATCTCGTTTGAAGTCCCGGCGCTTGCCTTGGTCGGCGTGTGGTTCCTCAGTCGATGATCGCCTGGTACGCGAGCACGTTGACTTCGCGGTCCAGCGTCAAACCGCCCGTTGGATGCAGTTGCGCCATGAAAACGACGATCATCTGCTCTTTCGGATCGATGGTGAACCCCGTGTAGAAAAACCCTCCCCAGTTGTACTCGCCTGCCGATCCCAGTTCGGAGAGTGGGGCCTTGACGCCCTCTACTCCGAAGCCCAGCCCGAAGCCCTGCTCCGGGCCGATCTTCCCGAGTTGATCCTGCGTCATGAGTTCGACGGACTTGCGGCTCAACAGATGAGTGTTGCCGACCTTGCCGCCGTCGAGCATCATCTGGCAGAAGCGAGCGTAGTCCATCGCCGTAGAAACCAAGCCGGCGCCGCCTGAAAACAGTTTCTTCGGGCCGCGGGAAGGGTAGTCCGCGGAATAGACAAAAGTCCCTTCTTTGATCGGAGTATCCGGAAAGCGATTCAACCCTTTCTCCGGATCGTACGTGTAAGCCGTGGCGAGCCGGTCGAGCTTGTTGTCGGGCGGAAAGAAATACGTATCCTTCATGCCCAGCGGTTCGAAGATGCGGGTGCGGAAAAATTCGTCCAACGGCTTGCCCGAGACGACTTCCACCAGGCGCCCCAGTACGTCGACGCCCAGGCTGTATTCAAAACGATCCCCAGGATTGAACAGTAGCGGAAGGCCCGCCAGGTGCTTCACGCTGTCGCCGATCCTGCCGTCATACTGAAGCAGTCCGCTCGCCACGCCGGCGGTTTCATACATGGGGCCAAGGTCATTATTCCACTGATAGGTGATCCCAGACGTGTGGCGAAGCAGGTCGCGGATGCTAATTTCTTTCGTGGCCGGAATCGAGTACGGCTCGCCGGATGCCGGCTTCACCAGCACCTTCGGATTCTTGAATTCGGGCAGATACTTCGACACCGGGTCGTCGAGCAGGAATCGCCCCTCTTCGTAAAGGATCATGACGGCCACGCTGGTAATGGGCTTGGTCATGGAGCAAATGCGAAACATCGCATCCGGCCGCATCGGCTTGGCGGCCTCGCGGTCCATCATGCCCTGCGATTTAAACCATGCGACGTGTCCGTGGCGGATCACCAGAGTGACCGCGCCAGCAATGCGCTTGTCGTCGATCTCGTGTTGCACGGCCGTGCCCATGCGCTCCAGTCGCTCCGTAGATAGCCCGACCGACTCAGGTTTGCCGGTCGGCAAATCCTGCGCAAATGCGAAGACGCTCAATACAACAAGGCCGAGAAGAACCGGAATGATCCTCCGGTCCTGCCCGGCCAAAGAATTACGACGCATGCTTCCTCCGCGTTCTAGGACTTGATGGTCTTCGAAGCCGCGTCCCAGGTGACCGGCTTCTGGCGGAAATACGATTCGTTCGCCATGTGGCAGGCGATGGCGGCGTTGTTGCCGAACACCGCATCTTCCTTCACCGGCTTGCGCGACTTCACCGACTGGAAGAAGACCTGCAAGTGCGGGCGCACGTCATCCCAGTCGTGTCCCTTATACACGGTGTCTTCGTGCACGGGTTCTTTGCCCAGTTGTGGATCGTGTTCCGCGTGCCACTCCTTCACATACTCCTCCCGCATCTTCGCCGGGAAACTGAAGCTGTAATAGCTGGGATCGGTATCCACGCCCACCTGCGGAGAGTGCCGCAACTCGAACTCGCCCGTATCGAGCAGCCCTTTCGGCCCCATGATCCGCGCCAGTTCCGGCGTCTCCGTTCCCAGTCCGAGGCGGACATAGACCGGAATCCCGTGATAGTCGAACAGCACGGTATGCAGGTCGGGCATGTCGCGCCCGTCCTTAAAGCGGAAGATGCCGCCCATTGCCATCGCCGACTTGGGCACTTCATTCCATCCCAACGTGACCAGCATGCCGCTGATGAGGTGCACCATCAAATCGCCGGCCACGCCGGTACCGTAGGCGCGCCAGCAGCGCCAGCGTGCGAAATGCAGTTTGTTGAACGGAATCTTGGGAGCATCATTGAGCCACGTGTCCCAGTCCAGCGTTTCCGGCGAAAGATCGGTCGGAGGCGGATACTCCCACGCTCCGGTGGGATCGTTTCGCCCCAGCGTGAGTTCCACCATTTCGACGTCGCCGATCGCCCCGCCTTTGTAGAGTTCATTTGCCTTGGCGCAGAGCACGGAACTGACCCGCTGCGAGCCAATCTGCACGATGCGCTTATTCTTCTGAGCCGCCTCCACCATTGCCAATCCATCGGCCACGTTGTGCGACATGGGCTTCTCGCAATAAATATCCTTACCCGCGTTGCACGCGTCGACCACCACGCGCCGGTGCCAGTGATCCGGAACGGCGGCCACAATGCAGTCAATGTCCTTCCGGTCGAGCAACTCCTGATAATGACGCGTGGTGGGCAGGCTCGTGTTGGCGGTGATTTCCTTAGCCAAGGTGTGTCGTCCGTCATACAGGTCGGCGGCTGCGACACACTCCACGCCAGGAAGCGTAATCGCCCCAGCCAGCAAGCCGGACCCCTGCATCCCAATTCCAATCATGCCAAAGCGAACCCGATCGCTCGGCGCCACGGCCCGTGGCAACGGTTGAGCTTCGAGTAGGACTGTCTTCGAAATCAGCAGGCCACCAGCGGCGGCCGCCGCACTTCCCTGCAAAAATGCGCGTCGCGAAACCCTGCGTTTCATAAAAATCCCTCCGAATGATTTAACTGCGACCTGCTGTCCCGAAATCCAGCTACTTCTTAAGCGGCTTGATCGCCACTTCCTTGAAAAATACGATGTCGTTGTCGCTGTGATTCTGCAAACCGAAATAACCGAAATTGGGCCGCGGACCGCGCTGCGGCTCGAAATCAAACTTCCGGTCCGGCACCGGATCGCCATCCTTATAATCCGTGACCTTCACCCCGTTGAGCACGACCATCGTGCGCGGCCCATCCAGCGTAATGTCCATGGTGTTCCACTCCGGGCCGGGCTTCCATGCCTTCGCTAGCGGTTTGGTCAGTGAGTACAACATGCCGGTGGAGTGGTATTCATCCTCATCCGACTTTTCGGGATGGTTGTCGATCTGCACCTCGAAGCCGTAGTGCACCGGCATCCACTCTTCACGTGGCTCGACAGGAATACGGATGAATACTCCAGAGTTGTCGTTTTCGTCGCGCATCTTGAACACGACGTGAATCATGCAATCGCCGATCTTGCCACCCATCCAGTAGAGCAGCCCCATGCCACCTTTGGTGCGGATGAGGCCATCTTCCACCGTGTCGCCACCCGGGCCAACATGCTTCCACCCGCTCAAATCTTTGCCGTTGTAAAGCTGTTGCCATTTGTCGGCGTCACCCTTGCAAGCGTTCTGATTTTCATCGGAGGCGAACGAGAGCGCTGCCAGACCGGCAAGCAGAAAAATCCAGACAGTAAATCGTTTCAGCATTGGAAATCTCCTGAGTTTTCTCAGCTAGCTACCTTGGGACAGACCAATCTACTCGCACCCGCGTCCGGAATCAATCCGAAGAGGGCCAGACGGTTTTCTTATGCGGGAAATGACGGTGGCGG
>JADGNP010000019.1 GCA_017883425.1 Candidatus Sulfotelmatobacter sp.
AATCTACTCGCTGCGACGGGCCAACGTCGTTATGCAATCAAGCGGAGCGAGGGACCTGGGTTTTTGCTTGCGCCCCGAGGGAATCCGGGGACCGGCAGATACCTAGGTCCCTCGCTTTCGCTCGGGATGACAGGTTGTGTGGGTATGGGTTGGTATCTCCTCCGGCCCCATGCCAGTTGTGTGAGTGACCATGCACAATCCAGTGGCTCTTGGTAGGATGTTCATCGCCAAACTAAAGGAGACTCCCATGGCCCACCAGCATCCTCCTCGCTTTCTAAAGATTGTGGACGACGCCAAGACGCGCGTGCGCGAGACCAACGTCGACGCAGTGAAAGCCAGGATGGACCGCGGCGACAAATTCGTGCTGGTCGACGTTCGCGAGGAGAGCGAGTTCGCCAAAGATCATCTGCCCGGCGCCATTCATCTGGGCAAGGGCGTCATCGAACGCGACATCGAGGCGCGAGTACCAGGACTCAACACAGAAATGGTGCTCTATTGCGGCGGCGGTTTCCGCTCCGCACTGGCCGCCGACAACCTGCAAAAGATGGGTTACACCAACGTCATCTCGATGGACGGCGGCATTCGCGACTGGCGCGAAAAGGGATATCCGCTGACCAAGGGGTGATGCCGGACTTCGGGTTTTCCGGAACCCGAAATTCTGTTACTTGCAGTGGTTGGTCACATCATTCACGATCGTCTCGGCACCGTCGAAATCTGCAGGCAGTGCATGGGGCGCTCCGGCTACGCAGACGGCTGTCTTGCTGGATTTGATGGCGTTGTACCACTCGGTGCCGAGCGGAACGGCGGCGGAAAGATCCTGGCTACCGAAAAGAGCGCGCACGACAGTCTTATAGCTGGGCGTGGGGAAATCATCGGACACAACGCTGTCGTGCCGGAAGCTGGCATACACTCTCTTGCCATTGCTGTTGATATCGGCGCTGCACACCGCCGAAGGGTAAGCGGGATCAATGAAGCTTTGGGCGGTTTGGATCTTGAAGTCTTCGGAAAGTTTGACTCCCGAAGGACAACTTACACTCAGATTGGGCGCAGCCGTACCCGCACAGCCACGATCGATTCGTCCGTAAGGAGGTCCGGAGGTGGTTTCTACCATCGTAAACATCGGACCCGGGCCGGAAGTGTTGCCCATGCCGTATTGCGTAATCGCGTAGGCAATGAGCGCGCCCCCGCCGCTATTGCCGGTAGCGCAAACGGGGTGAGAGGCGTCGCGGTTGAGAAGAATGGACCACACGGCGTGAACCACAGTGGCATAGCGACATGCGAGCGCACGCGGGCCGTCGGCGGCGGGGCCGGTCAGCCAGCCGTCAGGTTCGCTGATGAGCTGTTCGGGATCCACGAACTCGATCTGCACCGTGCGGTAATTTGCCGCGTTGATCTGCTGGACCACCAGCAACCCACAATTTGAGCCGGAGCAGCGCACGTCTCCCTGAAATTCGGAATCGTAATCGTAGAACGAACTGCCGGTGCCGCCAGTGGTGAAGAAAACCGTGCCGTGCAGTTGATTCAGGTTGGCGGGCTCGTTGATCTTAACGGTCGCGGCGAAATCACCTGTTGCTTCCGGGCAGCCTGAGACGACCGCGCGGTAGCAGGAGCCGTTCGGCAGACCTGTACCCTGGCATGTTCCCTGAGTTAGTGTGGCTTTGCCGATGGAGTTTTGGGAAGCTTGTGCCGGAGTCACGGAGGCTAGGATCGCGGCCGCCAGCAGGCAGGCAAGAACGAGCGGGTAAAACAGCGCGGTTCGTTGTTTCGAGGGTTGGGCACGTTTCGGATCCTGCAAACTTGAACTTTCTGCGACTGCCATGGGTCTCCCGAGTTGAGCTATGTGCCCCGAACTATACTAACGAGTGTGGCATCGCAGCGAGCGACACGTCAATGTGTTCGGTGTACTTCCGCGTAAATTAGAGACGCAGCCCGTGAGGGTACTGTGCAAGTTCTTGCGCGGCGCACCTGTTCAGAACAATAGATGTCGTATATTTGCGTGCGGGCAGCGATACGTTTATCGTGGTGTCCGGTCTTGACGAACCCGGCATCGCGGACGGTCCACGTGCGGATGATGCTTCAAAGTTGAGTTGCAAGTGAATAGCACCAACGGTTGGTAAGCACCGCCTCTACCCACTTATGAATGGTCGCATCTTCTTCTGGTCGCTCACCTCGGCACTCGCCGGATTTCTTTTCGGGTTCGACACGGTCGTGATTTCCGGCGCCGAAAAAACAATTCAAGCGCTTTGGAGTTTGAGTCCCGGACTGCACGGCATCGCCATGGCCTCGGCGCTCTACGGCACCGTTGTGGGTTCCCTGCTCGGGGGCTGGCCCGCGGACCGATTCGGACGCAAAGCCACGCTGCTTTGGATTGGCGTTCTTTACTTTGTCGGTGCCGTCGGCTCAGGGTTGGCGCCAAACGTCGCCACTTTCATCGTCGCGCGCGTCATCGGCGGGTTGGGCATCGGCATCTCTACCGTGGTTGCCCCCATGTACATCTCGGAGATCGCACCGCCAAAGCATCGCGGACGCCTCGCCGGCATGTTCCAGTTCAACATTGTTTTTGGCATCCTGATCGCTTTCGTCTCCAACGCGCTGCTCGCAGGCATCGGCGAAAACGCCTGGCGCTGGATGCTGGGTGTGGCCGCGTTTCCGTCGCTGCTCTACGCCGTGTTCTGCTTCGGCCTTCCGGAAAGTCCACGTTGGCTGCTCAGCAGGAAAGGCGACCGCGAGGCCGGTCTGCAGGTCCTGCAACGGATCGAACCTGAGGTTTCGAGAGCCGAAATCGCAGCCCAGGCGGACGCGATTATCGCTGCCTCCTCCGAGCAAGTATCGTCGGGACACTTCTGGACGAGACGTCTTCAGAAGCCGATCCTGCTCGCCATCTTGATTGCCTTCTTCAACCAGCTCTCCGGCATCAATGCGATTCTGTATTTCGCGCCCCGCATCTTTGAGCTTACCGGCCTCGCCGCGAAAGCTGCCCTGCTGCAATCCATCGGCATTGGCGTCACCAATCTCGTTTTCACGTTTGTCGGTCTCTGGCTGATTGACCGGCTGGGCCGGCGTACTCTTCTCTATATTGGATCGTTCGGCTACATCACCTCGCTTGGTCTGGTCGCCTGGGCCTTCTTTACCAATCATCTTTCAATCGTGCCGGTTTGCATCTTCGCCTTCATCGCCGCGCACGCGATCGGCCAGGGAGCGGTCATTTGGGTTTTTATCTCCGAGATATTTCCCAATCGTCATCGTGCGGAAGGTCAGACCCTCGGCAGTTTCACGCACTGGACCTTCGCCGCCTTGCTCACAACTTTCTTCCCGAGAATGGTCGCTTCCTTCCCGCCCGGTTACGTTTTCTCGTTTTTTGCCGGCATGATGGTCCTCCAACTGGTTTGGGTGAAGACCCTGGTTCCGGAAACGAAGGGTGTCCCGCTGGAGCAAATCCAGAAACAACTGGGCATCGAGTAGGGCTGAAACGGGGTAATGGTGCAGTTTGCATTTCTCCGATAACTTCTTTGCGCCCTTTGCGAGTCCTTAGCGTACTTTGCGGTTTAAGATCTTTTACCGCAAAGCTCGCAAAGAAAACTCGCGAAGTCCGCCAAGGAGAAGGTAGCCGAGATTCTGAAGCTGCACTACTACCTAAAACGGCGATGCCTCATAACAATCCCCAAGTCCTGGTTGAGGTCTGCGTCGATTCCGTCGCCTCCGCGCTCGCGGCGGAGCGCGGCGGAGCAGCCCGCGTGGAACTGTGCAGCAGCCTGATTGAGGGCGGCATCACGCCCAGTGCCGGGCTCATCGAAATGACGCGCGCTGCGGTCTCTGTGGCCCTCCACGTCATGATCCGCCCGCGCGCCGGCGACTTCTATTACGACGGGGAGGAGTTCGAAATCATGCAGCGCGACATCGCGCTTGCCCAGCGACTGGGAGCCAACGGAGTCGTCTTCGGTATCCTGGACGTGGAGGGAAATGTTGACATCGCCCGCACGCGGCAGTTAGTGGATCTGGCGCGTCCCCTCGCCGTCACGTTCCATCGCGCTTTCGACATGACCGCCGACCTGTTTCGCGCACTCGACGACGTCTGCGCCGCGGGCGTGGACCGGGTGCTCACCTCCGGAGGCGAACCCACTTCCCCGCAGGGACGAGAGACGATCCTACAACTCGTGAAGCAGGCTCGCGGCAGAATTGTCATCATGCCCGGCAGCGGCATCCAACCAGAGAACGCACGCAGTCTCGTCGACCAGACCGGAGCCACAGAAGTTCACGTGGGATTACGGAGCGCCATCCCAAGTCCCATGCTGCACCGCAACCCGCGAGTTGCGATGGGATCGGTCGAAGGCCGCGAGTACCAGCGCTTCGTGGTGCTCGAAGAGCAGGTCAGAAAACTGTGCAGCGCGTTAACGCACGAGCGCTGAGCCTTCCCCTGTCTGTCTGCCGCGACAATTCGTCAGCTGATGCCGTAGATGTTCAAATAACCCTGCGTCGGGTTCGTTGCCCCCGTCGTCCCGACATACACTTTTCCGTTCGCCACACTCGGGACAACGAACTTTACCGCGATACCAACTGGGACATCCTTGGCAGGGGCCACCACCGTGCAGGCGGTCTTTGCCGCTTGCTGATTCGTCGTATAGAGGCAGCTCAGGCTGGTGGCGTCAAAGGCCCACAAAGCGGCGGGACCTTTGCTTGTAGCTCTGCGGGCATCCACTACCCAGACAATCGCCTGCGAAGATGTGGCACTGGGGGCCGAGACGGCGGGAGTGGGTCCGGGCCAGCCAAAGGTATAGGCCGTCACCGCAGTCGGCGCCGTGCAGAATCCGGCGACCGTGCCGCTATTGGTGCAAGTGCCTCCGTTGGGATAGAACTGGAACTGCTTAAGAGGGAGGTTCGTGCCGCCAAAATAGGCGTAGCCCGTCGATCCTCCTCCTCCGGATGTGGTGGACCACCAGGCCCCGCCACCCGTTACCCCACATTCCGCGGCGGTGTTGTAGCAGAGCGCCTGCTTCAGCGCCTGCACGGTTGAGTCCGAGACGCCGTTCCCGGTATAGCCGCCCAGCGTGCCTACCGGAGAAGTCTGCGCCAGAAAAACCGTGCCTTCTTTCCCGGCTTGCACCAGCAGGTTTTGCGGGTTCCCGCCAGACTGGACGGGCAACAGCATGACCCCGCCGGAACCAACGTCATAGTTGAAGGTATTCCGCGTGACCCAGTCGTAGGCGGTGAAAAAATCCAACACGGAAAATGTAGTGCCCGACTGTTGCATTTCCAGGATGGAATTGCCGTAGTCGCACGGCGCGGTAGAGCATGATGCAGGCGCATCGTTGGGAGGAGTACTCACCTTGACGCTGGAGTCCCCGTTCCCAGTGGCGAGGAAAATGTGTCCGCTGCTATCCGCGGCGGGGCCGGAGCCGCCCCCCCAGATTCCGCCCTCATATGTGTGCTTCGCAGGGACCGATGCCCAGATGGCGGTTTGCGTCAGCGCACTCTGCGCCGAGTTCAGCTGATAGGACATCACCCAGCCGTTGTAGGGAAAATTCACATGGTCGCAGTTACCGCCCCAGGCAACGACGATCTGCGGATTCTGTCCACTGACCGGGACGGCGAGGAGCGCGCTTCGCTGATTTTGCGTCAACGAGTACGGTGCGGTTGTTCCCACCACACCCTGGGTGAACGTGATGCGGTTGAAGGTTCCACCAATGTCGATGGATGCGTATGGCTGGTTTGCACTGACCCCATTTCCACCATTGATCACGCTCAGAGCAAAGAGGGTCTGCTTGTAGCTATACGGGGGCGTCGTAGTTTTCAATTTGGCAACGACGTAGAGAATCCCGCTGCTGATGGTTTGCCCGCCCTGGTTCCCGCTGATGTCAATTACCGGCGTGCCCGTGACCCCGATGTCGCCGGGAGCAGGCAGAATGTTGGAACACTTCAAGTCCGAACTTTGAAGAAAGGTATAGCCGCTAGGCGCCAGATTGGTGGACCAGAGAATGTTTCCCGTAGCGCCATCAATCGCGTACACCCAATTCTCCTCCGTCGCCACGTACACCACATCGGCATAGGTAGTGCTACCGATGGTCACGTTGGGAAGCACCAGAGGCTGGGCGTAGATTGCGCCGTTCACGGCCACAGAGTACTGCTTATGAAACTTCGGACTCGTGGTCGCAGTGATCGCCGCTTGCGTGAGGGCTGGCTCGTTGGGATTGAAACCGAGCCGGCTCGCTGCGCCCTGATACGTCGTAAGGCAGACGCTGTTGCCCGAAGTTGTAGGACAGCCGACGTCCTGAGCCGGAGCTGTACCTGCGACGAAGGCTAAACCCAGGCAAACCAGCAAAAGGTGGGTAATCTTGAGTACGGGAAGACTGCGTGGCAACTTCGCCTCCATGGGGGAAGGCCAGAAAACTGTACACTGCTGTGAAACCGCCGGTCAAGGATGAAGTAATCGCAATTCCAGCGGGAAGGGGCAGCGTCTCAGTTCCGCGGACACACGCATGTGAGGACAGCCGCCTTCGGCTGTCCGGTCGAGCGAACCTCGACAGGTTGCCGGTTAGAATCAGCAGACTAGTGCGGATGGCGCGGCGTCCATTCATGGAAGCGCTCGTCGATACTGATCGGCAATACTGATCGATTCCGTCTTCAACTGGAGTATGACTACTCGGATTTCGGCGACTACTTGAGAAAGATGGTGAGCGCGGAAGGAATCGAACCTTCAACCTACTGATTAAGAGTCAACCCCGGTGGCGTCGGAAAATGGCGAGTAAAGCATCAGAAAACAAAGAGTTAACTCAAATTCAGCCCGCACGGAAGGAAAAATTACCCGCGTTGATTCGTTGGATTTAGCTGATCGCGGGTGAATGGCTACGTCACAATTACGTCACAAAATCTTGAGCTGATCTTTTGTGACGTAATTGTGACGTAAAAGACCTTGATTTCCATCAAATAACCATCTAAACTCTAGATGGTTAATCAAAATGCAAAGCCTTACACTCAAACTGAAGCAGGCCAGCGCCGTATTGGGAGTGCCGCCAAAGGACCTTCAAAACTTGGTACAGCTGGGGGTCATCCGTCCTGCACGCCGCAACAGCGTGTGCTGGTTTGACGCGAATCTCCTGTTGGAGGCGAAAGTGGCTTTTTATCTCAAGGAAACCCTCGGCAGTTCGAGTGATCTTCTGGCCAGGTTCACAGAGGTGTTTTCGAAGAACCTTGGCAAAACCAAAATGGGCGATTTGGGAGACATCTGCCTTCGCTCTCGTCCGGTCAACGGCACAGATGCCGTAGAAATCAAGATCCCGGTTCGCTCGTTGGCTCAGGAACTCGAAGAACAGATTCCTCTTGCCTCGACTTACAAAGACCTTCCCAAGGGCCGAAAGAGGGCTGGGTGGAAGAAGGATTTCTTGCGGAGCGTCCAGAAGGCCGCCGCCGATCTGGGCGGAATCTCAGAGGAAGGGATTCTGAAAACCGTTCGTGAATACCGCTCGGGACGAAAGAAGCTACCGGAGATCACCGTCGTTGCCCGCACAAAAAAGAAAACGGCCTAGGGGCGTTGTCGATACATCGGTCCTGGTAGCAGGAATCGCGGGACTCAAGTCTCCGGAGATCGCTCCTAAGAATCCAAGCGCCAAACTGCTCCGGGACTGGATCGAAGGGGATACGTTTATCTGGCTGGTGAGTGATGAGATTCTTCTGGAATACAAGGGAGTCTTGGGAAGGCTGGGAGTCCAGCGTCCACTCATCGGGAAGATAATCAATCTGCTGCGAGAGGAGGCGGAACTTGTTCCTGCCTCTGCTCTGCCAAACATCTCTCCCGATCCGGGAGATGATCCCTTCTGCGGTTGCGCTGAAGCTGGCCGAGCCGATTTCATCGTGACGCTAAATCCGAAAGATTTCCCGCAGTCGCTCTTATCAGCTCACGTGATCAAACCTGGCGAAAGCATTCCGACAACTGCCCGCCGTAAGCAGCCCCGCCGATCCTAGATACGACCAAGCTGGAACGAAGTTTCCCTCAGGCAGCATAGAAGTCAGGAGGAAGGTCCTCCACCCACGAAGCAGGCCTGCCCAAGACTACCTCGTATACCGGTGTCGGCGAGTCAGCAAACAGCTTAATCCTGACAGCTAAAAGGCGATCTTCGCCCGAAAGTCCACCCTTGTAAGTTACAGGCTGGAGTACATGCTCGTTAGGCGTCGGAGGCTTCGGGATGTCGCTTGATGCGCAGCCGATCAGATGTCCGATGCGATCCGAGTTGCCCAAGATCACTGGGCTCACAAGGTTGTCAACTACAGACTTCAACCCAAACCGACCGACGACCCATGAGTAGCCGATCTTCGCAATCATGCGAGCAAATTCCGCTGGGCGAAGCGTACTCTGCCAGCCGCTAAAAGACATCCTCGTGATTGCGCGCGACACCGGCATGCGGAATATTTCCGAAGTATGCCGGATGCGCATTGAGCACGTTGATTCGCTCAACCGCGTGATTTTCAATCCGAAGGGCAAAACTCCCGAAGCACGACGGAGCGTCCCCATGAGTGATCGCGTTCTTGATCTGCTCATGACGCGCTGTGCCGGCAAGACCGCTGGATGGGTGTTTCCTTCGGATCGGTCGAAAACTGGACACCTGACTTGGATCAATCAGCAGTTTGCCGGGGCCAGGGCGAAGGCCGGTCTTCCCAAAGACTTGGTGATGTATTGTGGCCGACATGACTTCGGCACATACGCACTGAGCCATACGGGGAACCTAGCCGCCGTCATGAAAACCATGGGACACAGAGACGTGAAGACTGCCAAGCAGTATCAGCATCCCGAAGTGTCCGAGCGGCAATCAACAACCGGAATTCACGTCACAATTTACGTCACAAAACCGAATTTCTTCAGTAGGGTGATTTTGCAAGTCATTGAAAAGATGGTGAGCGCGGTAGGAATCGAACCTACAACCTACTGATTAAGAGTCAGTTGCTCTGCCAATTGAGCTACGCGCCCACGGTGGGGATTTGGCTGGTAGGACGAACGGAGATTATAGCATCCGTCTGCGCTTTTCGCAGGCGAAGAGCACAGCGAGACTTCTCGCTTCGGAATTCTTCGTGCAAACAGGAATGCAGCGCCTCTGTGCGCCACTGTTCATTCATCAGCGCCCGCTGCGTCCCTCCCGATGCCGCAACGGGATGGACATTGCGGGGCGCGCGGCCTCTGGTTCCGTCCGGCAGCGAGAATCGGGCCATGTCCTGCCGTTATCCGACGGATTTGTGGTCCCGCGCGCCGGTTGCGCTACACTAGCCCAACAACTTCCCCTGTGGCGTGGGGTTTATGTCTTCGGAGGTCTCAATGGTCTCAAGGAAACTTTTCTGCCCGTTTGTTCTTCTTCTTCTTTGCGCAGGGCCGCTGCTGGCTCAGAGCGCTCCGCCGACAACGAATCCACCCTCACAGATGCGACCTGGGCGCGGGGGAGGCCAGGGATCTTGCTTGCAGCAGGCCGGTATTGAAAAGTCTGTGATGGAGCAGATCCATTCAATCGCGCGCGATGCGCGTTCGCAGGTCGAGAGCGTCTGCTCCAACTCTTCGCTCACGCCCCAACAGAAGCAGCAACAGGTGCGGGAGATCCGCGAGCAGGCCCTTCACAAACGGGAAGGTCTCATTACCGCCGATCAGGAGAAAGCTCTGATGGCGTGCCAACAGGCAAGAAGCGGGAATCATCCGGGTGGTGGCGGCCCGCACGAAGGACTTGGGGGCGGATGTGGCGAGATGCCGCGCAACGGATCACGGCCCGGCGGTTCTCCTAACAGAGCACCGGGCAACGGAACCAGCAATCCTCCGCCGTCAAACCAGTCCTCGCCGCAGAATTGACGGATCGCCGCGGAGAGCGTAGCTCGCAGGCATTCTCCAACGTTGAACCGCAGCGGCTGCGAGCCCCGCCTCAACGCACGAGAAGCTTAGGAGCGCTGGCGAACTTCCGCCGCCAATCCCCTTGCGTCGCTTGTCGCCGGACGCCGTGGTGGCAACCGGTCGGCTCCGATGGGAGGACGATGTTCGACCGTGCCGATCACCGGCGCCTCATCCATGCCGTCGGCGTACGCCATGGATGCAAAACGCTGCTCGCTGCACATGCGATCGATCAGGCGTTGCTGCCGTCGGTTGAGCACGGCGTGAGGAAGAATGGGAAAATTGCGGAACATCCACAGCAGATACACGCGCTGGAGGAATGACGGCATTACGTATCGCGGCCCAATGGGTGTCTGAACCTGCACCACACCGGCCGAGAGCTTCTCGATCAACATACTTGGGCCCACCTGGAACCTGAAATTGGCCAGAGCAATTCTAGGGCCGCCATTATTGCACCACGCCCAATGCAATGGGAAGCTTTTTTTTCAAAGATTTACGGATATGTGAATCGAGTCGTGAGTTTGGCTTCCACCTTGATTAGTGTATTTTTGGGAAATTTCGCAGCGGAAGCTTTCCTCAAACGGTCCCGCATGAGATCAGACAGTGACTTCGGGGAGGATGTCCATGCGGCGGATCTGGGCCGCCACCCCGAATTCTGATCCCTCTTCTTCGACCCTCACAATTGTGGCTTGGCAGCACACCCAGCACTTTTCGCCGGACGTGAGTTCGGGGGGAAGGATCAGGACCAGTTCGACGTCGGTGCCCTTTTCCATGCGGGACTTGGTGTAGAGGAAAACTCCATTGGCGCTGACATCGCGAGTCTGCGCTGTCTGATCCACGCCATGTGCGGTGCGTACGCGCGTGGGAACGCGAGTGGAGATTCGTCTTCCGGAGCGGCGCTCGGTGTCAGCCTTCATGGGCGGGCGAAGTGCCCACCTAATGTACACCAATCGCGTGAGTTGGACGAGAAGTTCCGGGCTCCGTCGGGAGCCCGGAATCCATAATGGAACTAGATGTGAGGCCGCTTGGCGCGGGCGGCGGGGACGACCAAGGCTTGTTCCATGGTCGGCACGTTGGTGCCGCGCAGCCTGGCTTCCACTTCGTGCAGCTTTTCTGTCTGCTCCGTCTGATAGTAGGCCTGCACCAGTAATTCCAGGGTGAAGGGGTTGTCCTGATCCTCTTCCAGTTGTGCGATGGCGTCCCGGTATTTCTTCTGGTCCATGAGCAGAGCACCAGCCGCGCCGTGGTAGGAACTCTGAATCACGCGGTTGCGGCTGCCCTTGGCCAGAGCGTCGAGTTGGTGCAGCGACTGGCCAGCCAGCGGCTGGTTGCCCGCGCGGGCGGCGCGCACGGCGCGGATGCGCAGGATGCGCGACATCTCTTCGTCGCGGTCCGAGGCGGAAATGGTGGGGCGATGGCTGAGGGATTCCTCGGCCAGCTTGAGATGCTTCAGAGCGACATTGTCGTCGGTCTGATACTCCGCCATTTGGCGGAGTGCCTGAGCTTCCTGCAGATCCTGCTCCTTGGCATGAGCCGTCTCGGCGACTTGCAGGAGATCCTTGTCGGCTTCGGCGTAATTTCCGTCGCGCACAAACGTCATTGCCTTCTGCATGCCGTAGGTGAGACGGTCGGCTTCGTTATGGGCGAAGCGGATGGCCTTGTCGTACTCGATGCGGGCCTGCTCCTGGTTACCCATGAGTGCGTAGGTATCGCCGAGACCGAGTTGCGAGGTCACGAAATCGGGATCAATCTTGAGCGCGGCGCGATAGTGCGTGAGCGAGCCTTCGAAGTTGCCTGCCATGCGCAGCAGTTCTCCGTAGGAATCCTGCGGGTTGGGCTCTTTGGGAAGCAGGGCGACGTAGCGATCCATGGCTGCGAAGGCCTTGGCAAATTGCCGGTTGCGAGCGTCGATGTAGGCCAGATCGTTGAGCGCGGCGGGATAGTTCTTGTCGATGGCGAGGGCCTTCTCCATGAAGCGCTGCGCCTGGTCGTTGCCATCTTCCAGCATCAGCCAGTTGCCCGCGAGGTAGAGCAAGTGCTTGTCGCGGGGATACATTTCGAGCATGTCGTTCATGGCCGTGATGCCGCCGAGGAAGTCGCCTTCCTGCACTTTGGAAATCCAGGCAACCATCAGCTGCTCACCGGGACTTACCTTGGGCGCGAGCGCCTTGACTTGGGCGCGAGCATCGCTCACTTCCTGGGGATTGCCGCTGTTGAAGGCGATCCAAGCCCAGGCGACGGCGAGCTTGGGGTCTTCTTTGACGGCCGCGCGCCAGTCCTCGTTGCAGCGCTCAAGATAAAGATTTTCGTAGTCGGCCATTCCCTTTTGGTAAAGTTCACGGGCTTTAGCGGACGAGGTCGTGACCGGCAGCGTGGTGGATTCACTCTTCTTGACGTGGTGCGCATACAGCGGCGCGGCGAGACACAGGGCGAGAGCTAGAACGGCGCAGGTCTTCATAAAGGCAATGCGGCGCATCGGGATCTCCAGAACAGCGCTTAGTGGGGAGGAGATTACTAGCGCAGGGTAACATCGGCGTAATGAGGCGACGAGGTGACGAAAGACGTAGGACGGATGCGAGGAGGTGGCTGATTCAGGCGAGGACGTGGTGTTTCCTGTTTCCAGCTCTTCTAGAAACAAATCTGGTCGCGTTGTACGCAGCTCGTGACGGAGTTTCCGTTTTGGGCTCGATATTACTGATCGGTTAACCCCCACCCCCTCCCCCCTCGGTCTATTAGAATCATTGAGTTAGCGCGAAATTGAAAAGAAATCTATGGGGCTCAATGAGTTACGGGCAAAATATTGCGAAATAAGGACTTAGGTGCGAGTTGGGGTTGGGCCTCACTGTGGGGGTTGGGTTTTTGTGGGACGCCGGCGGGATCGTCTTCCAATCGATGGTTCAGCCGCCCCTACGGGGCGGGTTCGACTTGTTGCGGTTGACCCGGCGTTGGAAACGCCGGGCTATTTTCGGGACGCGCCTCCGATGCTGCGTGGCGCACGAAAAAGCCCCCGCCGAAGCGGGGGCTGATTGAAACTCAGGCACGTTAGAAGGTGATTTTGGCCGCGAATTGGACACCGCGTGGGCCACCGCCACCCAAGAATGGGTTGCCGATGCCGACGTCGCCGGTTGCGGTCAGCGCGAGATTACCAACGCCACGGCCATTGGCGTCGAGGCCATTGGACGCCGGATCGGTGATGAAGTTTGGCAGATTCGGATTGGCGAAGTTGGGATGATTGAGCAGATTGAAGAACTCCGCTCGAATCTGAAGCGTCACATGCTCCGTGATCGCTGTGTTCTTGAAGATGGAGAAATTGAACTCCTTGAAGGCCGGACCACGAAGCGAGTTGCGCCCCATGTTGCCGAAGTGACGCGTGCCGGCCTGGCAATTGCTATCACCCGACCCCGAGCTGGCGGTCAAGTTGCCGAATGTACAGGGCACTTGGAAAGAGGAAAGGTCGACGCCGAAGGGGCCTTTGCCGTAGCGGATGGGACCGACCACATCCGGCCGGTCGAAACCCTCGCCAGACCCGGAATAATCACCCTCGAAGTTGTAATTGAGCTGATAGGGCTGGCCATCCTGGAGATTCACAACTCCATCGACGCCCCAACCGTTCTTCAGCTTGGCCATGCTGCCCGCCATTTTGGGGAATTCATAACCAAAGTTCCAGGTGAAGCGGCGGCGAATGTCGAAGTTTGAATTACCTTTCTCCAACAGGGGCGCCAGGCTGTTATTGGGCTGAGCAGCGTTAGGGATGAAGTCTTCGCTGTCGCTAGCGTTGTCAATCGAGTGCGACCAGACAAAATTCACCGCCGAGGTTAGGCCGTGCCAACCATTCGTCCGCAAGCTGGTTTGCAAGGCGTGATAAGTCGAAGTAGCCGTGGATTCTTCCTGGTTAACGTAGAAAAAATTACCGAACGGCCGAGGGACGTTGAAGTTCACTCCGTCCGGGCCGTCGAAGCCACTGATAGGACAATCTGGCGGAGTGAACCCACCAGCGCAGGCTCCCGTCGCGGAAGTATCCCAAGCCGTGATTTGCGCTTGACTCGGCTGGTTGATGTCACGGAAGCGGAACAGCTTGCTTCCTCTGGCACCGACATAACCGACCTCGAATACGGCCTTGCCAAGCTGCTGCTGAAGATTCAGGTTGAAGTTTTGTGTGTAGGGCGTGCGAATGTGCTGGTCCGTGCCGAAAAAATCACCGAGCGGAGAGAACCCGGAGTAGACCGAACCTTCGCCGAAAGCATTCCCGGAAAGTCCAGCCGCACCGATCGGCGCGGGACCGATGCCGGTAAACGCCGCCCCTGGACAAAAGGCGCAGTTGTAGGGTGCGTGGCCGATGAATATGTCCTGCGCGAAGGCATCGTAGAACAAGCCCCAGCCGGCGCGGATGACGGTGCGTCCCTTGCCGGTCACATCGTAGGCCAAACCGACGCGAGGAGCGAAGTTGTTGTAGTCCTTATCGTAGAGCTGGCCAGCAGGCACCACGTTGCCGGCGCCCGTCGGATCAAAACGATAGAAGAGATTGTTCTTCTCTTTAACCACTCCGAAGTAGTCCCAACGCATACCGAAATTGGCCGTCAGTCGCGGAGTCACGCGGAAACTATCCTGAATGTAGAAGCCGTGATTATTCTCGAGAGAATGCCGCCGGCTGTTGCCCTGCGCCTCCTTGCCGCTGCTGGGCACCCCTTCAAGGAAAGAAGAGAGGTCGCTGAAGCCCAGCTTGCCGCGGAAAGTATTGTCCTGGACCACTTGAATGGTAGTGCGGCGGAACTCGTAGCCGAACTTCACATCGTGGCGGCCCGACTTCCACGAGTAGTTGTCGATGAAGTGCCAGTTGGAGTCAACTCGTGACCGCGGAACCGAGTTGGTTGCACCGATGACGGAAAATCCCGCTGTTGAAATCTTCGGCAGACCGAAATCAAAGGGTGATGTCACACCCGTGTCCAGACCGATCGAGGAGGGATTGAAGGTGTGGTCCTGGGGGAAGAAGGCCTCGACAAAGCGGTTCCAGCCTAGACGCACCTCATTTACCTGACTGGCGTTCACCACCTTCACATACGAAAGCGAAACCAGCTGTACGCGCGTCGGAGTTATCGTGTTGAAACCGGGCAACAGACCTCCCGCTAACTGGGCGAAAGGAAAACTCTGGTCACTATCCCCGAAATAGTAACGGCCGGTCAACATGTTGGCGGCATTGAAGCTGTGATCGATCTTGGCAATCATGCTGTCGACGCGGTTGCTGAAGCGCGTGGAGGTGGCGAGATTTGCGCCATTGGGGCAACCGGTATCAAATCCTGTGGCAAGGGGTCCGTTTCCTAGAGTCTGGCTAGGCTGAGGCGCGGCGCTGGCAATGTTGGGAGCAGGCCAGGGATTGCGCGCCAGCAGGGCGGCCGAAACGGTATTTGGAGCCCCATTGGCAGCAATGTCGAATGCGATCTCCGCCGGATCCGGCACGCAGCTTTGCCCGGCCTGAGCTCCGGACTCACGCTGCCCTTCGTAGTTCAGGTAGAAGAAAGTCTTATCCTTAACGATCGGCCCGCCTAACGAACCGCCGAACTGGTTGTTATGAAATGGATCCTGTTTTCCAGCAGTGTTGAAGAAGTTTCGCGCCCCGCCAATCGAACTGGTGCGGTTGTATTCCAGCAACGAGCCGTGCCAGTTGTTGGTGCCGCTCTTGGTCACGATGTTCACCACCGCGCCGCTGTTGCGCCCGTACTCCGCCTCGTAGTTGGACAACACTCGGAGTTCGGCAACGGCATCGATGGGCAGGATGGTTGCCGGATCACCGAAAACTCCGGCTTCGTTGATGGCGGGATCGTTGCGGAAGCCATCATTCATATCCGTACCATCGAGCAGGAAGTTATTGGCGCGGCCGCGTGAGCCGTTCATCGAGAAGGTGCCGAACGAACCCGGCGAATCTGAAATCTGATCGGGAGAGCCGGCTACACCGGGGTTAAGGTAGATCAACTTGGTGTAGTCACGCCCGTTTACTGGGACGTTGGCGATCGTGTCTGCCGTCAGTGTACCGCCCAGTTCAGAGGAGGTCGTCTCCACCTGGGGCAAAAGATCACCCTCAACTTCGACTCTGGTCGAGATTTCACCAGTCTTCAAGGCAGCGTCGACGCGGCGTTCTGTGGCGACGTCGACCGTCACGCCGGTGGCCACGAAGGTCTGGAAACCTTGCTGAACTACCGTGACGGTATAGGTACCGATGGGCAGTTCGGGCAGGGAGTAGCTGCCGTCGGCGCTGGTCTGGGTGGTGCGCTCCAATCCGGTGCCTGTGTTTTTCACCGTCACCTTCGCCCCGGCGATTACTGCGCCGGAAGGATCGGTCACGGTCCCCAGGATGGTTCCACGGAAGGTCTGTGCCGACAGGCTCACTGTGGCCAGAAGGACAAACACCAGGAAGATGCGCGCTCTCATATGGTCTCCTTGAAACGGATTCAGTTTTTGGGGGAGTGATGGTGCTCTGCGGCAGGTCCGATGACTTCAGTCACTTCCGAGAAAGCCTGCAATTCCTTGCATACTAAGAAGTTGCGCCGCCCCACCGCAAAAGTCAGCTAAGGAACATTATCCAAATCTGATCCCCACAGTCAACCATGTAGTTATGAATGGTTACTATAGATTTTACGAATAAGGTACGGGGGGGAGGACAGTTGTCAGTTGTCAGTTGTCAGTTGTCAGTTGTCAGTTGTCAGACCTCAGACCTCGGACCTCGGACCGCAGACTGTGGACCGCGCCCCGGCTGAGGGGGAGCTAGAAGGTTTTGGCTGAAGGCTGAGAGCGGAGAGCTGAGAGCTGATTCTAGAAAGTGAAGGCTACGCCGCCGCGGACGGAGCGGGCGGCTTGGACCAGGTAGACCGTTTGGCCATCCTGGCCTAGGACGGGGACATAGCCCTGCGCCAAGAGGTTGCGCAGGTCGACGATCGCTTCCATGTGGCCGCCGAAGCTGGGAATCGGCTGGCGGAGGAAGACGTTCAGGAAGGGATCGCTCTGTCCGGGAGAGGCGTTGAACATATCGACCGGAGTGATGGCCGGGCCATTCACCCAGCGGTAGGAGGCGATCCAACGGGTGTGGGTGCGGGGCGCGGTTCCGCTCAACTTCCCTGCGAGAGCATGGCGGCGCTGCGTGGTGATCCACGGCAGAGCATCCTGCAAAGGTACGTCGGGGCGGGAGAGATCCAGGACACCGCCGAAAGCGTAATCGACGGTGGCGGTCAGATCGGTCGAAAACTTGCGCTGCAGCACGACGCGCAGGCCGTTGGTGTCGAGGGTCTTGCCGGCATAGTTGAAGGTGCCCGAGGAAATGTCGGGTAAAAGGAATCCACCGGCGGCTGTGGTTTGGCCGGTACCGGTGAGAGCGGGGTCGGCGACGCGGTCGGAAAAGACGGCGACCTGAAGATTGGTCTTACCGACACGGCGCGACAGGCTGACTTCCTGGTGATGGGCGCTCTCCATCCTGGGAGCGAAGCCGAGCAGGCTGACTCGCGGATTCGATTCGCTCAGATCAGCGGGCGCGGAATCGAAACCCTTCTCGGCGCGCGGGTCGGGGCGGGAAGTCGTGTAGTCGTATTCCAGAACGGTGTTGGGCGAAAGATGAAGATCGGCGGAGCCGTAGGGGCGGAAAGCGGACACGTGGCCGAGGAACTGGATGGTCTGAAGTTCACTGCCGAACTTGAATTCCAAAACGTCGCCGACGGTAAAGTCATCGGCCGCGGAGAGCGCGAGCGCCTGCAATGCGGCGTTATGCAGGTTGGGGTCGGACGGAGCGAAACGGCGGACGGTTAGCGCCACGGTTGGCTCAGAGCCATTGGGCAGGCGATGGGAATAGCTGGTGCGCAGGACGGCGGCAGGCAAGGTGCTGCCATAGGCCACGTTGCCGCTGAGGGCGAGATGTCCGTCGGAGAAGATGGAGCGCTCGAGAGTAAAGCCGGTGCTCATGTCCGATCCGGTACCGTAGCCGCCTGCGGCGGAGCCGGCGAGGAAGGATAGAGTCCCGCGCAGGTCGTGGCTCTGCTTCTCGGCAGGCATCCCCAGGCCATTCGAGGTGGGATCGTCAAAGACACGCAGAATGGGGCGGTTCGCGACCGAACGGAGAGTCCATTTCCAGTCATCATCATCCGCAAGGGGGCGGATGGGCCCGAGCTGCATCATGCCGAGCAACGTACTCAAAGTGATGTTGACGTTGAGGCTGGCGCCGGGGCGAAGGCCGACTTTCTCGCGCAATGCGGGGAGGAAGGAGGGAGCCGTGACTTTGAGAGTGTAGAGACCGGGCAACAAGCCGGTGGCGGTGTAGTATCCGGCTCCGTCGGTGAATACGGTGAGGGTGCGATTGGCAGCGCCGAGAATCTGCACGACGGCGCCCATCTGGGGGGTGCCGGAGATATTGCGAACGTATCCCGAGATCGCTCCGGGCCGCTCTCCAGCCCAAACAGGAAGCGACAACCCCAACAGGATTGCCCAAGTTCCGAGCTTACGCAGTCTCACTCCACCCCACCCCCTGGGGGGGAAACGCAGGGAGTTACTCTACTGCAAACACCGCCGACGGATCAATGGTCTGCTTGGAGATGTTGTCGTTCACCTTAATTTCGATCTTGTAGGTACCGGGCTGCAGGTTCGCGGCCGCGATCGTCTTCTGAAGCGTCACCTGATCGCCCAGATTGCCCATGGTGTCGGTGGTTTCGGTTTTCTGGATCACCGATTTGTTGGTTGCGAGATTGGTGATGTTGTATTCAAAGGTGGCGGAAGGCTTGTGGGTCTTCTCATCCACACCAAGATTATAGACCTGCATCCAGAAATTCAGCTTCGGATCTTTGGCTTTCTTGAACAGAGCCGGCTTGCCGTCGGCGGGTGCGATGCGGGGGCGGACCTTCATGGTGCCGATGACGAAGAAGCCCGTACCAATGTTCTTGGTAGGAACCGGTTCCATGTCGTCGGCCACAATCAGAGTCGAGTGGGCAAGTTTGTCGTCGGTAAATTCCGGGACGACGACGCTGCGGCTCCATACGCCCTTGCGGTCGCCGTTCACGTCTTTCACGGCGATGTTCAGCTTGTAGCGGCCAGCGCGCAGCGGCAGAGCCTTCCAGTAGACCGAGGCATTCTCCGCGGTGCGCGGCAGCAGTTCGGCGGGCACATCCACCTGAACCGTGTCTTCAAACGTCTGGACGATCCTGCCCGTCAACGTGGTCAGACGAGCGAAGATGTTTACGGTGCCGCGCTGGATGCCGTCTTTGTTGACGAAGGTGATGTCGCGATTCTTCATCTGGATCGTGACCGGGACCAGCACGGTGTCGCTGGTCACTTTCACGAAGTCCGTGCGCACATCGAAAGGCATGGGGTTGAGGATGACCTTCGAATTGACGGCTTCTTCGAGATCGGCGAACTTGACCTTGGGAGCGGCCTGCAGCTTGGCGAACTGCTCCAGGCGATCGAATTGCTTGGTCTGCTGATTCGCGCTGTTAGGACCCATGCCCAGGCGTTCCATGCCGCCTCCGGAAAAGCGCGCCGCCTTGTTCGACATTCCCATCTGCTCGTAGAGCGTGAGGCCCGCGTTGGGTGTCATGAGCAGAGCGTCTTTTTCGGAGCGGTCCATGGTCATGTGGTACTCGCCGCACATGCAGGTGTCGACGAATTCCATGATGACTTCCTGGCCGATTCCATCGATGTAGCGATACCGCCAGTTTTCAAAGGGAAAGGTCGAGGTCTCGCCGCCGCCCTCTTCCATGGGGCGCTCGTAAGTTCCGCCCGAGGGATGAGACTCGATCTCATCGGGCTTGCCGAACACGATGTAGATACGGCCGCGATCAGTCTTCCAGCCGGGCACACCCGCCGCGAAATGCTCGTTGGCGTAGGCAATGCGCTGGTAGTGCTCTTCCTTATATTCGTTCTCTTCGGTGTCAGGCGTTGGGTCGCGGCGCTGCCAGAAGGCCTCGATGAAGTTGTCGCGTTCTTCGTCGTTGGAGAGCTGCCGGAAGGCCGCCCGCTCTTCGTCGGTGATGATCCAGGCCACGTCCTCTTCGAGCCACTTCTTGTAGGGCTTGCTCAATTCCTGCTTGAGCGCACGCTGATTCTTCTTTCTTTGTTTCTCATTGGCAGGACGTTTGAGGGGATCTACTGCATCGGCGGGTTGGGCTTGCGCCTGTGCGGCACCGGCCGTGTCCGGGGCGGGCTTGTCGGTGGACTTCTGGTCCGGTTGGTCCTGGGCGACGGCGCCGCCGACCAATAGACCCCCAGATATGAGCAGAATTCGCAAAACCGCTTGATACGAAGAAACCCGGAACATGAGAGGGACTCCTGCCAGACAACTCGTCGTCTGCCTATTTTAGGCCCGTTCGTCGTGTGAAAGCAAGGTTAAGTCGTGCCCCGAGAACCAACTAAACGAACTCCAACCGTTTCTTTTAGAAGCTGGGGGGCTCCCCTGAGTTGCCCCGAACCCTTACCAAATCTGTGACTGCCATAGCAGGCGGTGACAAGGTTATAATGGACGGTTCCGGGGCAGTCACTATCACTCCCCACGCGTAATGGGTCTCGGGCACTTCTTCTATTCCTGATCGGGAACTTTCTCGGCGCCAGGATCGTAACAGATGGTGTGTGTCCGTCGCTCTGAGCGAGGCGGTGGGGGCCATTTGCTTAAGAATAGCGTTATGGCAGGACTTGGCCCTCCTTATGGATAAATCACCCGGACGGTGACGGGAATCATGAAAGCTTGGAAAAAAATTGCAATTGGCGTCGGTATTGCGGTTGTGCTCGCAATCATTGTCGGGTTTACCGTTCATCAGAGCAGCAAGAATGTAGTGACGGTACAGACCGGGAAGGTGCAGCGGCAGGATCTGGCAACGGTGGTAAGCGCTTCGGGTGAGATTAAACCGAAGACTTACGTCAACGTCGGCGCAAACGCTTTCGGCAAGATCACCCACCTGTATGTGAAGGAGGGCGATCACGTAAAGAAGGGGCAATTGCTGGCGCAACTGGAGAACGTGCAGTCCTCGGCGGATGTGAACGCCAACGAAGCCTCATTGCAGGCGGCGCAGACGGACGCTCTGGCGGCGGATGCCAGTCTCAAGACCTCAGAAGCCGACCTGCAGCGCGCCCAGGCGGACTACGACCGCAACAAGCTGGACTGGGATCGGGCCCAGAGCCTGTACAAAGATGGACTGATCGCGAAGTCGGATTTTGACAGCCGCAAGAATGCATGGGCCACCGCGGACGCGGGGCTGGTGCAGGCGCAAGCTCGCGTAGCGCAAGCCAAGGCGCAGCACGACTCCGCCGACAAGCACATAGCCCAGAACCGCGCGAATTTGACTCGCGTGAACGATGTGCTGCGAAAGACGAGCTACAACGCGCCGTACGACGGCGTAGTCACGAACCTGCCGGTCCGCGAAGGCGAGACGGTGGTGATGGGCATCCAGAATGCGCCGGGCAGCACACTGATGACGATTGCCGACATGTCGATCATCACGGCGGAGGTGAAGGTAGATGAAACCGACATTGTGAACGTGAAGCTGGGGCAGCCCGCCGAAGTGACCATCGACGCCATTCCGAAGAAGATTTTTCATGGCACGGTTTCCGAGATTGGGGATAACGCGATCGTCCGTTCCAGCGGGGTTTCCACTTCGCAGCAGGCAACCGCCAGCGAAGAGGCCAAAGACTTCAAGGTGGTGGTGAACCTGACGGATGCGCCGCTGGACTTGCGTCCGGGGCTTTCGACCACGGCCAAGATTACGACCGCAACCCGGAGCGCTGCGCTGTCGGTCCCCATCCAGGCGCTGACCCTGCGCAGCAAGGACCAGATCGAGCAACAGAATAATTCGCCGGGGTCGGTGCATGCCGCGGCACCTGCGGCCAAGGAAGTCGCATCCAAGACGAAGAAAGAGGATGACGTGCAGGGGGTTTTCGTCATCCGCAGCAAGAAAGCTTCGTTCGTCCCGGTCACCACAGGAATTACGGGCACGACCGATATCGAAGTGCTCAACGGCCTGAAAGAAGGGGACGAGGTCATCACGGGAAGTTACAAAGTCTTGCGCACTCTGCGGCCCGGGAGCAGCGTGAAGATCGACAATACGGTCCCCAAGAAAGAAGAAGAGTCATAACCTTAGCCGGTCTGGTACGTCCAAAGGAAAAGCCGGTAGAGGTCTCGAAGCACGGCGTCTCAGAAAACGGAGCCTGCAACAGAACGTACTGAACCCAAAGATCGGAGAGGTCAGTGGCATCGGACCAGGAGAAAAACATGGCAACCGCAGAAGTCATCAGTATGCCCAACACCGCCAACCTAGCACCGCCCGAATCGTGCATGATTGCGGCCGAAGATCTCTGGAAGACCTACGACATGGGGTCGGAGCAGCAGGTCCATGCGTTGCGCGGCGTCAATCTGCGCATCCGGCGCAATGAATACGTCGCTATCATGGGACCGTCGGGTTCAGGGAAGTCGACCCTGATGAACCTGATTGGCTGCCTCGATACGCCTTCGCAGGGAAAGTACTGGCTCAACAGCCAACTGGTCAGCGAACTCGACGACGACGAACTGGCCCGCATCCGCAACAAGGAAATTGGATTCGTATTCCAGACCTTCAACTTGCTGGCCCGGGCCACGGCGTTGCACAACGTGGAACTGCCGTTGATCTACGCCGGGATTCCGACGCTTACGCGGATGGAGCGCGCCAAGGGTGCGCTGGCGGCCGTGGGCATGGAATCGCGCATGAGCCACAAGCCGAATGAACTCTCCGGCGGTCAGAGGCAGCGCGTCGCCATTGCGCGCGCCCTGGTGAACAATCCATCGATCATTCTGGCGGACGAACCTACAGGCAACCTGGATTCGCAAACCGGTATTGAGATCATGGCGCTGTTTGACCGGCTGCATGCCGAGGGCAATACGATCATTCTGGTTACCCACGAAGGCGATATCGCGGAGTATGCCCACCGGGTCATCCACATCAAAGATGGAGTCATTGCGAGCGACGAGAGTAAGGGGCCGGGGCAACGCAGCTGAGCTGCGCGGTTTTGGTTTGAAAGATCAACGCCCAGCCTTTCGGCTGGGCGTTTTGCTGTGTAGCGGCGCCGTCTCGGCGATGTCGCAGGGGCGTCTCGACCACATAAGCGCTAACTTAAGGCAACATTCGTTTGCGGTAGGCGGGCAACCCATCCCGGCGGAAATCGGCAGGCCCTGACTGGAACGTCTCGCTTCCCACAAGCTGACTTATGGACAGCGTTGGTCGAGAGTCCGTCCCGGGCATAACTTCCGCTTAGCCCGTGATGCGGGAGGAATCTTCGAAACGGTGTCGCTAAACTCCCTAGAAGCCAACGGAGATTTCGCTTCCGGCCGGATTTTGTCTGAATTTCAGAGAATTCGGATTGTAGTTGCAAAACGCAACACAATCACTCACGAAGCATGACGATACCTCAGTGGTTAATAGTGGCGAGCCCAAAACAATGCTATAAAAATTAGAAAAGGGCCTAATCGTAATCCAATCGTCATTCGAGTGTGCAGCATGCAGTTACCTCTGCTTGGGAACGAAGCCGGCAGGGTGGGGGCCCTCTGGAGCTATCGGATACTGGATACGCCTCCAGAAGACCGATTCGACGACCTCGCCCGGCTGGCCGCCTATGTGTGTGGCACACCCATTGGACTGATCGGTCTCGTCGACAGCAGCCGGGAATGGTTCAAATCAAGAGTCGGTTGGGATGTAAGTGAGATCCCGCGGGAAGTCTCCTTCGGCACCCACACCATCACGCAATCCGATGCACTCATCGTTTCTGACACCCTGAAAGACATACGTTTCGCCAGGAGCCAGCTGGCCGCGCAGGCGGGAGTGCGTTTCTACGCCGGGGTCCCCTTGCTGACGCCCGAGGGATACGCGTTGGGAACGCTGTCAGTGATGGATTATGTTCCGCGCGCGCTGACCGAAGAGCAGCCGCGCATCCTGTGGGCCCTGGCGCGGCAGGTAATGGCACATCTGGAAGACCAGCTCGACTTGGGTTCGAATCCCGGAAGGGAGTCGTATGAGCGCTACCGGCGGTTCTTCGAATCGAGCGTAGTGGGATTTTACCGTACTACCCTGGACGGCCAAGTGCTCGACTGCAATCCGGCGTTTGTGCGGATCATGGGTTACGGGTCGCGGGAGGAGCTGCTAGCCTGCCATGCCTTGGAGTTCTACTTTTCCCCCAGCGAACGGCAAGACTTCCTTGAACAATGCCGGAGTCTCGGCTCCCTAACCAATTTCGCTTCGCGGTTGCGTCGCAAGGACGGCAGTTCGGTGTGGGTGCTGGAGAACGTCGAGCCAGTGCTGGGGCAGGACGGCGCACCGGCCATGATCGAAGGCACGCTGGTAGACATCTCACAGCAGAAGTTCGCTGAGGCGGCACACAATCAAGCGCAAAAGGCGCTGGAGGACTCGGAGACTCGCTACCGGCGACTCTTTGAAACCGCCAAAGATGGAATATTGATTCTTGATTTCAAGACTGGGCAGATCGCCGACGTAAATCCATTCCTGATTGAGATGTTGGGCTATACGCACGGTGAGTTCGTGGGGAAGAAACTCTGGGAAATCGGCCCTTTTAAGGACATTCCTGCCTCCCGGTCCGCGTTCAGTGAGCTCCAAACGAAGGGGGTTATCCGCTACGAGGATTTGCCGCTTGAAACCAAAGACGGGCGGCGAATTAACGTAGAGTTTGTCAGCAACGTCTACCCGGTTGATGGAGCCCAGGTGGTTCAGTGCAATGTCCGTGACATCACCGAGCGCATACGGGCCGAAGCAGCGCTGAAGATATCGGAAACTCACCACCGGTCGGTCTTCGAAGGCGCGGTCCACGGCATCTACCGCGGCACTCTGGACGGCCGCTTCCTGGATGTGAATCCAGCCCTGGTGGCTTTGCTGGGTTACAGCTCGGCGGAAGAGGTTCTGAAATTGAGCGTAGCCCAGGATGTTTTCAGCGAACCGGAAGAAGGGGTGCGGCTGTTGCACAAGTGGCAGCTGACCGCGGAGATTGAAGAAGAAGTGCAGTGGAAGCGGCGGGATCAGCGTCTGATCGCGGTACGGCTGAGCGGCCGGGTCTTACGCACCGAGAACCAGAGGGCCGCGGGGCTCGAGGTGATCGCCGAAGACGTCACCGAACGGCGGGCGCTGGAAGAGCAGTTGCGCCAAGCGCAGAAGATCGAAGCGGTGGGGCAATTGGCCGGCGGGATGGCCCACGAGTTCAACAATTATCTTGGAATCGTCCTGGGATACAGCGAATTGTTGTTGGAAGAAGACGGCACAACCGAAGGCTTGCGCCGGAACGTGGCGGAGATCAAGGCGGCTACTCAGAGGGCCGCTTCAGTGACGCGACAACTGCTGGCCCTCAGCCGGCGGCAGGTGCTTGAGCCAAAAGTTCTGGACGTCAATGCCGTAGTGTGGGAGACCCACAAGCTCCTGCGCCGCCTCATCCCCGGAAACATCGACCTCGTTCCGGTTCTGGAGCCGAACCTGCAACCGGTTAAAGTGGACCCCGCACAGATCCAGCAAATCCTCATCAACCTGGTGGTGAACGCTCGCGACGCCATGCCGCAGGGCGGCAAAGTGGTGATTGAAACGGCCAACGTGGAACTGGATGAGGAATACGCCGGTCGCCACATCGAGGTGCAGCCCGGGCGCTACGTGATGCTGGCGGTGAGCGACAACGGCTCTGGCATAGATGAACAAACCAAGGCCCGAGTCTTCGAGCCTTTCTTTACCACCAAACAGGAGGGCAAAGGGACGGGGCTGGGGCTGTCGACGGTTTACGGCATCGTACGGCAGAGCGGGGGGCACATCACCGTTGAGAGCGCCTTGCGAGAGGGCACCAGGTTCCGCATTTACCTG
>JADGNP010000211.1 GCA_017883425.1 Candidatus Sulfotelmatobacter sp.
TTCCTTGATCTGTTTGTGGGCGCGCGAGCGCGGCAGCCGCTGCGTGAAATGACACCAGTCGGGGGCGTGGAGCGGACATTTGCCGTCGTGCGGGCAGGGCGCTGCGACATGCGCGCCCGGTCGCGATCCCACCGTCACGCGGTATTTGACTTGGATCAGTGCGGTTTTGGGCAGTTAGGATAGCAGCGCGCATGAAAATTATGATGTAACAACGGGGTCAAATTAGCTACCGGGCTGGAGTTGCGTTCACGGGGGGCCGCAATTATCGTCGTCGTTCTCTCAATCGGCCCATCAGCAACAGCTAGTGACGCTGTCGCCGTCGACACATCGACAACCAGCCGGGCCGTGAGGGCAAATCATGACGCGCTCTGTTCTTACGCTGTGTTCGATCTTGGTGCGCCCGTCAAGATTACGAAGAATGATCGAACGTGGGAACTTGCATAGGTTCGCTGCTTCCGCGAACCGGGTCGCGGCATTCTCTTCAGCCTTCGTTTGTATCTTCGCCAGCAACGATGGGGCCGGCTTTGCCCGCCTCGGAGGGGCAGCGGGACCGATTGGTATCGGGATGCGCGTTGCCATTGTGCTTGTGGTGGCGTCGTGCTCCGGATCGTCAGAAGCGCCGGAGGGGACCTTGGTCGCGAGCTTCTCGTATGCGCCCGCTGCTCGCCGAGGCTATTGCGACAACAAGCCGGGCGCAGCAGGTGCCACTAACGGACTCTCGTCGCGCGACGGCTTCCATTACAACGTGAGGGCACCGGCAAACCTCGATCCCACCTATGCGCATTCCCTGCTCATGGTCTACGCACCAGCGGGACATTCTGCGGAACAGAACGAATCTCTTACTCGCCTGACCACCGATGCGACCCGCAGAGGGTTCATAGTAGCCTATGTTGGCAGCCGCCCCCTCTCGCAGCAAACGGTACTAGGGCTGGCGCGGGTACCCAAGGAAGTTGCCAGCTCTTGGTGCGTCGATCCAAACCGAGTGTATGCGACGGGACACTCCGACGGCGGAACCGTGTCGACCGCGCTCGCCCTTCTGAAAGAAACCAAAGGTACCGTGTCGGCAATTGCCCCGAGCGCCGCCGGCTTCTCCGGGAAGGACCTTGAAGGTTTTCAATGCCCGGAGCCCCTTCCGGTGATGGTCATGCACGGCAAACGGGACATGCATTTTCCAGGCTGGGGAAAGCAGGCGGCATTCTGGTGGGCACGCTGCAACGCCTGCGATCCCGCCAAGCCGCCCTTGCCACAGGACGACGGGTGCGTCACCTTCGCGGGGTGTGCGCCCGGTGGGCGAACCGACTACTGCGAGGGAGCCGGGGCGCACGAGGACTGGCCCCCCTTGCGAAGCCGGATCATCCAGTTTCTCCAATCCGCCGGATCCCCTTGAGTTCGACAACCACCTCAGAGGGAAGTTTTGGGAAAGTGCAATGGTTCGATGGCGCGACCGCAATGATGCCGGTAGCGATGATGAACTGCTGACCGCAAAGAGCCCGCGTTTCACGGCGACAGTCGACGGTGACGCGATGGCGAAAAATAGGAAACCAGGGAGGAGTGGGTTAGGACATGTTGAGAGAAATGACAATCATGGCCCTGATCGCACTGGCAGTGCCGACCTCGGCACGTGCACACGCTGCGCTGGTCAGGTCTGTGCCCGGGAGTCGCTCGGTGCTGACGCAAGCTCCCCAGTCGCTCGATCTTTGCTTCAATGAGGCAGTCGAGGTGAAGTTCTCGTCGGTCACCTTGGAGGACGCGAACGGGACCACCGTCCTCTTGGGCAAGTTGCAAGCCGGCAGTGACCCAAAATGCATCAAGGCGCCGATAGCGACCATCGGTTCAGGCGTCTTTACCGTGCATTACCGTGTTCTCTCGCAAGACGGACACGTTGTCGAGTACGGCTACCAGTTCAGCGTTAAGACCGACGCCAAGTCACCGTGACCGAGCTTGTCTCGGTTCTCTCTCGCCTCGCGGGGTACCTGTCGCTGGCTTGGCTCATCGGCGGCGCGGCGTTTCTGCTGTTGGGTCGTCCGACAGCGGATCCAGTTCTGCGCGCGTGGCGCGATCGAGCAAACCGAACTTTCCCCTGGGCGGTGTTGATTTTCTTCCTGGCGACCGTTACGGGCTTTGTCGCTCAGACGGCCGCGATCATCGATCTGCCCCTTGAGCGGATGATTGATGAAGTGGAATGGTTGAAGAGCTTTGCGTTTCATACGCGGTACGGCCGTGTCGCCCTCCTCAAGCTTGCGCTCGTGCCGATGTTGCTCGTACCCACCCTTCTTCTGCCAAAAGCGAAACTGCCGAGATCGGAGCGCGCGGGCGTCGGACTGGTCTTGATTCTGGCGATGACTGTCGCTGCGGCCGGACCGCTGGCCGGCCACGCCGCCGGGGACGACTTGGCACCTTGGCTCCTGCCGTTCCACATCATGCACGCGGTGACCGTCAGCGCGTGGATCGGCGGCTTGCCGGCCTGGATCGGGCTGGTGTTGACGGTCGGCCCGTTCGCGAACGCCGAGCGCTGTGGTTACACCGCTGTGGCGCTCAATCGCTTTTCGAGACTTGCGACGGTTTGCGTGGTCGCGACCGTCGTCTCCGGTGTGGCGCTCGGCGCCGGTTTTGTAGACACGCAGGGCGATCTTCTGGGGACGCGCTACGGCTTGCTGATTTGCGGCAAGGTCGCGGTGCTGTTGGGCATCTTGCTCGTCGCCAACCATATGCGCCGGGTCTTCCTGCCGGCTGTAACGACAGTGTCGCGCGCGCCCCAACGATACGCCGCCGCAGCGCGCTGGGTATCGCTGGAACTGGGCCTGGCGACCGTCGTCCTCGGCCTTGCCGGCATGCTGTCCCAGGCAAAGCCCGCGGCTCACGAACAGCCCTACTGGTGGCTGCCATTCCGTTTCGCAATTGACGCGACCTGGCCCGTGTGGCCGACGCCATTGTGGGTCGTCGGCGGGGCCGTGCTTGCGGCGTTATCCGCAGCCTGGCTGGTAGGAAACCGGCAAAGCATGGCGGCGCCACAGCTGGCAGCAGTCAGTGCCGCAGGTCTGGTGGGAATGGGAGTAGCGTTGTGGTCCCTGACGGTCCCGGCCTACCCGGACACGTACCTCCGTTCCACGGTGGCGTACTTGACGGTGTCGATTTTCGAAGGAAAGAAGCATTTCGAAAGGCTATGCACCGCGTGCCACGGCCTAGGCGGCCTTGGCGATGGGCCGGCGGCGAAGGGGCTGCCGAAGCAGCCGGCGAATCTTAGCGAACCGCATACCGCGCTGCACACGGCGGGCGACATGTACTGGTGGCTGGAGCACGGAATTCAGCCAAGCGCCATGCCCGGATTCGCTGATGTCCTGAGCGATGAAGATCGATGGGACGTGATCAATTTCTTGCGCGCTTTTTCCCAGGGCTTTCAGGCCCGCGTGCTGTCGCCCTCGATCGTTTCCGAGCGCCCCTGGCTGGGCGCCCCCGGCTTCTACCTGGACGGCGACGACGACAAGGCCCGCGAGCTCAAGGACTTTCGGGAGCGAAGGAATGTCTTGCTTGTCTTTCCAGACCCTGGCCAAGAGCGCAGCCTCACGCGCATGCGCGAATTGAATCGGGACTTAGATCGGATGCGAACCAGCGGCCTGGTGGTCTTGGTGATATCCAATATGCTCGATGCCGGCGTTAGCGGCTCCGCGACCATCGTTCGCGACGGCGCCGACGAGATCCGGGAGAGCTACGAACTCTTGTCGCGCACGTTGGTCAACCGCGGCGATGGTCGCAGCCTGGGCATGAAGAGAAACCATATGGAATTCCTGATTGATCGGTTCGGCTATATTCGTGGTCGCTGGGTTGCCGACGAGGAGCCCAACGGATGGAGTCCGATGGACCGGCTCCTCCAGCAGGTAGACAAACTCAACACGGAGCCACAAATACTGCCGGCGCCGGACAATCACGTTCATTAGTCGTGAATCACAATGAACAGAGGGAGGCGTTGATGACTTCGAAGCGGGCCTGCTTTTTCGAGATGCTCCCGGTGCTGGCGGTGCTCGCCGCGTCGCCGTCAGTCGCGCAATCCAACAAGGAGCAAATGCACCATCAGCATCCCGGCGGGGACACGATGCGGAACGCCAGCGAGGCACCGGCGCAGTTGCCGCCCCTGAAAATACTGATGCCGGAAAACGGTGCCACCGTAGGCACTCGCCTTGCGATCGTATTTCAGACACCGGCCGACCTGAGCAAAATGACGATGAGCGCTCCAGTGCCAGGCACGCATCTTCACATCGATGCTCAGGACGTATCGATGATGCCGAGCCGAGAGCAGCTCGTCCGCTTTGGTGAGGACCGCTATCTGTTCTTGTTCGACCTGCCAGCGAAGCCCGGCAAGAACACGTTGCGAGTCTATTGGTCGGATGCGCAACACCGGACGATAGCGGACACGGTTCAACAGATCACGGTGACCGTCGCGCGTGATGCGCCGCAATAATTTCTTGCAGAAGCGTTTCAAGCAGCGGCCTCATGAAATCGCCCATCTTGTAGTTGAGAATAACTCGCATTCCGTCGCAGTCTTCCCGTACGAAAACAGTTCACGGGAGTCAGTTTCTATTGCTTGTTGACACAAAAGGTTTGACGTTGCGTGTCGCAGACTCATATCCTGATCTATAAAAAATGGGAGGGAATGACGCATGACACATGCTTTGGATGTGGGAACGAGCGGTATTGTTGCGACCAACCGCGCGACCAAAGATGCAGCCGAGCACGCGGCCAAAGACAAGTATTTGAACCTCGGCGTCACGCTCATGGTTATGGGCGGTCTGGCGATGATCTACCTGGCCGCCAGGGTCTACCAGCAAATGTTCGCCTGGTCCGCAGGCATGGATTCGACCAATCCGCTCTTCGATACATACTGGATGACGCTGCTGTACACCGAGTTGACCGTTCTTGCGATTGCTGCCGCCGTGGTTTGGTCGTATCTCTGGTTCTCCCGCGACCGGCACCTCGACAAGATAGAACCGAAGACCGAACTCAAACGGTACTTCAATCTGGTTGCGTGGATCCTTTGCTATGTGTTCGCCGTCTATTTTACCGCCAGCTTCTTCGGCGAAGAGGACGCGTCCTGGCATCAGGTTGTGGTGCGCGACACCAGCTTTACGCCTAGCCACATCGTCCTCTTCTATCTGACCATCCCGCTCTACATAATCCTCGGGATCGGATCTTACCTGTACGCCACGACGCGATTACCGCAGTTTGCCAAAGCGATCTCGGTCCCGTTCGTCATCGGCGTGACCGGACCGTTCCTCATTCTGCCGAATCTCGGCTTCAACGAGTGGGGGCATGCCTTCTGGCTGATGGAGGAGCTGTTCATCGCCCCGCTGCATTGGGGCTTTGTCGTTCTCGGCTGGTCGGCCTTGGCATTGGGGGGCCTGCTGATGCAGGTCACTCCGAACATCATTGAACTGTTGAAGAAGATTTACGGCGCGGAAGAAGCCGAGCATCTGGCTGACACGATCTGACAACCGCTGCGGCCACGGCCGGATTCCGGACGCAATATCTTGCATCCGTCAATCTCTGGCCGGGTCGGCATCGGCCGCGGGGAACTGCAAAGGCTGCGATAACGAAACGCCGCAATAACCAATAACGATTCCGCGGCTGACCGGGGGGGACAACGTGGCAAACATCACGGAGACTGCTTGGCGTGGGGTGTGGCCGTCAGGCGCGGCCGCGAGAGTATCTCGGACCTTCGATTTTTTGGTCGCTGCTGCGATCTTTATCGTGCTGGTTGCAGCATACCACATCCATGTTGAACTGACGATCGGCGACTGGGATTTCTGGAACGACTGGAAGGACAGGGAGTTCTGGCCGACTTTTACCCCGGTGCTGTTGATCACCTTTCCGGCGGCCGTTCACTACATCCTTTGGACTTACTTCCGTCTGCCCATCGGCGCCACACTCTGCTGTGTCGGGCTGCTCTTGGGCGAATGGATAGTGAGGGTCCACGGCTTCCATATCTGGGCTTGGTTTCCCTATTCGCTGATCTGGCCGGCGACCATGTTGCCTGGCGCCATAGCGCTCGATTTGGTGCTGCTCCTCGGCGGCAATTTCATCATGAGCGGCATTTTCGGCGGCATGCTCTTCGCACTGCTTTTCTATCCCGGAAACTGGCCGATGTTGGCTGCGTACCGTTTGCCGCTTGAGCATATTGGATCGCTCCTCACGGTCGGAGATATGATCGGTTATGTTTATCCACGCAGCAGCATGCCGGAATATCTGCGCATCATCGAGCGGGGCACGCTGCGCACATTCGGTGGCCATTCCGCGGTGGTTTCCGCCTTCTTCTCGGGGTTCATGTGTATCCTCATGTACTTCGTCTGGTGGCATATCGGCAAGCTCCTGGCCACGACGGCGTTTGTACCAAGCAAACTCAGTAAATGGATGGGGCTTTCGGACAAGACCGTACCTGCGCCGACCGCGACAAGCCCTGTGGTGCGACCGGCAACGGTCGTGCTGGGTCTCGCGGTGTTGCTGACCAGTGTTCTGTACAGCATGCCCACGCAAGCCCATGGCGAGCGCAACCAGGAACCGTTCCTGCGGATGCGTACCGTGCATTGGTACGACGTGAAGTTTTCCGGGACCAAAGCGGCGGTGAACGATGAGATCACGATCACCGGCAAGTTCCGGATTTTCGAAGACTGGCCCGAGATTCTGCCCAAACCCGACACGATTTTTCTAGGGCTTGCCTCGCCGGGCGGGGCGATGACGCGCGTCGAATCCTATATCGACGGCGTGCCGGCGATCCAGTCAACCGGTCTTCAGCTTGGCCGCGACTATGACTTCAAGATCGTGGTCAAGGGCCGCATTCCCGGCCGGTGGCACATCCATCCGATGCTCAATATCCAGAAAGCCGGGCCACTGCCGGGCCCCGGCGAATGGATCGACGTTACCGGAAATTTCAACGATTTCCGGCAGCCGGTTACGACGCTCGACGGGACCCAGATCGCCAATCTCGAGGACTGGGGTCTCGGTACGGTATTTAGCTGGCACGCCCTTTGGTTGGTCCTCGCCATCCTGTGGTTGCTGTGGTGGATAAGACGGCCGCTCCTGTTGCCGCGTTACATGGCGCTGAAGGCCGGTCGCGAGGAGGCGCTGATCACGCGCCAGGACCGGATCGTTGCCGCTGCATCGCTGGCTGGCATTATCGTGCTTGTGAGCGGCGGATTCCTATGGGCCGAGAACGAATATCCAAACACCATCCCGCTGCAGGGCGGACGGGTGCGGGTCAATCCATTGCCAGTCCCGCCGCAAGCGGTCGACCTCAAAGTGACAAAGGCGAATTACGACGTTCCAGGCCGGGCAATGCGGATCACGATCGAGGTCACTAACAAATACACCAAGCCTCTGCAGCTCGGGGAATTCACCAGCGCCAGTTTGCGCTTTGTCGATCATTTGGTTCCCGCTGCCAACGCGCATGTTGACCCGGCCTATCCGAAGGACTTGCTGCCGAAGTCAGGCCTGCAGGTGGAGCCGAATACTCCCCTGCAACCCGGCGAAACCAGGACCGTAAAGTTCGTTGCCGCGGATGTGGCTTGGGAGGCCGAGCGCTTGACGAGCCTGATGCGCGATCCAGATAGCAGCTTTGGTGGGCTGCTGTTTTTCTACGACAGCGACGGCGAGCGGCATATCGCCAACGTGTACGGGACCATCGTTCCGACTTTCGTTCGCTGATGGCAGCGCAATGATGTGGAGCACGCGATGAACCTTCACGTCGCGCGCTGCGCTGGCGGATTGCTGTGGCTGTTAGTAGCCGTATTCATCGCCGGCGAGGCGACCGCGCATGGCGGGCTCAGCATGGAAAAGGACTACTGCAAGCTCCGCGTCGGCCCGTATGTCATGCACTTCACCGGTTACCAACCCGCAGACGGGTACAGGAAGGAGTTCTGTGAGGACATCCCTTCGACAGGGGCGACGATCGTCGTTCTGGATTTTATCGATGACGTGCTGAGGGATCTTCCGGTAGCACTCAGGATCATCCGGGACGATGGCGGGGGGCAAGATCTCGACAGTGCAACTGTCTATCACGTTCCGCCGAAGATCTACCCGATGGGAACCTTCTCATTCGACTATCGATTCGAACAGCCGGGAAAATACGTCGGGCTTGTTACCGTGGGCGACAGAAATCAACCAGTGATTGGACGGTTTCCGTTCTCGGTCGGGGCGCCATTTTATCTACGGCATTCATTTCTGGCGGCACTCCTCGCCATCGGTTTCGGTATGGTCTACGGCATTTGGCGTTGGCGTCGCGCCGCGAAGGGAGCGGCGGTTGCATGACGCCCGTGGATGGTGACGGTTTTGCGCTCGATTTCGTCACGCAGGCCTATCGTTAAGCTGGCTGGCTACGCGGCGTACACGCCTAGTCTTGCTCCATCACGGCGTCGCCCCAACGCCAGCGGCGGGCGCGGGCGTAGCCCGCCTTGGCGCGGTGCGGCATTTTTGCGATGGCGAGGCCTTCGGCCGTGCACAGTTTTGCCGTCACTTCGATCTTGGTGACGACGGGCTGCGCCAGCACCCGGGCGGGATGCAGCGAAACCGCGGCGCGGGTCAGCGCGAGATAGCTGAACTTCTCGTCCTCGAACGGAAGCTCGACTTCCTTGATCTGTTTGTGGGCGCGCGAGCGCGGCAGCCGC
>JADGNP010000212.1 GCA_017883425.1 Candidatus Sulfotelmatobacter sp.
AGCTCAGGCGATGAATGGGCTTGGTGGCTACGGTGTAGTTCATGGCCAGGGTGGTCTTGCTGCCGTTCAGGCTGCTCGCCGGCAATGCGGCGACCGAATTACACGGCTGGCCGCCGGGGCAGCCCGTGGTCCCGGAGTTGACGCTGTAGGGCAGGAAAGCGTCGTTCTGCTTCATCCACCCGGGCACAATGCTCCCCATCACCCGCACGTACTTGGTCAGGTCAAAAGCTCCCGCGATGGGAACATTGATGGCGGTATTGGACGGATAGAGGTCCGTGCGACCCTGGTTGAGCGTGGCATTCGTGCTGAAGGGGCTGACAAAAGTCAGGCTGCTGATGCGGTTATCGAAAATCGAGCCTACGACCCCGAACTGCACTCCCCAGCGGTGCCCGCCGTATTCCGCGCTGCCTCTGAACTGCTGCGTGCGGTACTTGATGGGTTCAGGAAATTCAAAGCCCGAAGCGTTGCCGAAGGGACGGGACCCGCTCTGATTCTCCTGTGCGTACGAAGTGCGGATATCCCAGTTCGCCGTGGGCGTCCAGGCGAAGCTGGCGGTGGCGGTCCGGCGGCGCACGTCGAGCGAAATCGGCGTGACGGTGGAGAACAGCCCATTGATGGTGTTCGTCAGTCCACAAGTGCCGCCCACGATTTGTTGATACGTACAGGTAGAGGCGCCGGCTGCCAAGGTCGTCTGAATGGGCGCCGAGACGTTGAAGTACCCTGGGGCCGTCTGTATGAAAAGGCTCTGCGCCGTGTTGGTGAAGACGTGCGGCGTGTCGTCCCAGCGGAACTGGAATTTCGCCTTGCCGTACTGTCCCACCGTGAGCAAGTAGGCCTGGTCTTTTTCAATGCTGTCGCGGCCCTGCACCTTGACGTACAGGTTCCTTCCCAGCACGTTGTCCAGGTCCGCCCGGAAGCTTTTCACGTAGAACCCGTTCGGCATATCGCGATATTCAAAGAACCGGGAACTGCCAAAGCCGGGTGTGTAGCCGAGGGCTTGCGCCGTGAAAGGGCCGCCGGAGGCTTGCGGATACGCGCCCCCCGTGGTGGCGGGAAACGATGGAAATAAAGAGTTCGCGGTCGCTCGTCCGTAGACGGTGCCCCAGTTTTGCCGGACGCCCACTTCAACCGAGCCGTGATTCTCGCTCGACTCTTCTTGACAGAATGCCACGGTCGAGAACAACAGCAGTCCCGCCACGGCTACGCTCAAGGCGAAAGACTTAGATAATGCACGGTTCGTCATATAAGCCTCCTCCTCTAGCGCAGGTAACGCGACCCAGCGGGGTGATTGGACCCGTGAATCTGGGCATGGCAGTTGGTGCAGGAACGGTTGATCACTCGCAACCCACGGGTGCTGATCTGCTGGTTGGCACTGATCCGTGGCGGATTGGGACTGAGCGATAGTGGATCGGAATTGTGTCCGCTGACGTCGTGACATTGCATGCACAGACGAGGCGCTCGCACCTTGAGCAGAGTCGGATTGGTGGAGCCGTGCGCGTCGTGGCAGTTCAAGCAGTTTTCCATCACCGGCGGGTGCTCCCACAGGAACGGCCCGCGGCGCTCGGCGTGGCACTTGTAGCAGGTGTCGTTCACCGTGGCCTCGATCAGCAGCTTGGGATTCGGTGTGCCGTGCGGGTTATGGCAACTGCTGCACGTCACCTTGCCCTCGCGGAAGGGCATGTGCGAGGAGCGCTGGAGCTGGGCGCGGCGCATCTGGTGGCACTGGAAACAGACTTCCATCTGCGTCGGTTTCACGAACTGCCGGTTCTCCGAAAGCGGCTCCTGGAACCGGTCTGCTGCCACGGATGTCTGCTCGGTATGGACTTGGTGACAGGAGGTACAAGCCACGCCCCGGCTTTCGTGCGTGCTGCCTCTCCAAAACAACCGGTTGCCCTTCTCATGGCACTGCAGGCACTGGTCGTTGCGCAGTTCGATCGGTTGTGGCGAATTCTTGGTGAAGCGAATCAGGCCGATCTTGCCGTTGCTGTCGGCGTGCGCAGCTCCCGGCCCATGGCATGCCTCACAACCTTGCTTCTCCAGCGGCGTGCGCGGATTGCGCAAGAAGATCTTGCCCATGGTGGTCTGTTTGAGGTGTTCGAACTGCGCCGCGTGGCAGTCCGCACAGCGCTCACTGCCGATGTAAGCCACCGCCGGACCCGGCGAGGGCCCTTTCCCGGCATCGCCCGCAGCGGCGATCAACAGCGGACAGGCTGCAAACACCAACGCAATCCAGCGCACTGCTCGACCCATCCTTCTTGCCTGGTCCATGCCTCTGGCTCCTAATGCCTTTGCCCGAACTGCCAGCCGGTGCGAGTGCGGGTCGGAGACTCGCCGTACACTTCGCCCCAAGCTTCGCTGTTGCAAATGCAATTGCACGGCCACCGCCGTGAGGCAGAGCTTGTGGTCCGCTGAAATCGCGGCTAAAGGGCCTGAAATGCTGCGGTTACGTCGCAGGAAGAGCGCTCGCTGAGAGCACGAAAGCCGATGCGCCGCAGGTCACGAGCCATGAACTGTCAGAAATTCTGACGAAATCACACGGGTAGATCGGACAGTCACAACGCGTATCACTCGCGCAATGATGTGAGCCGGCCGCCATGCGCTGTGGGCTGCGGCCCAGGAAAAATGCGTCCTCGCTCAAGCCGTGAACCAGGGCTCGAAATTAACCGATGGTTCCAGGAGCTTGCCCTGTACAGGCACTTAGGTAGCCAAGCGCCCCGGCGGATAAGACACAACCGCTCACACGTTCCGATGCGCTGGTGTCCTCTGGATTAGGGGGCGGATGAACTCAAGGACCAGGACGACTGCGGGAAAAATAGCGGCCCATGCCAATGTGTACGGCGGATTGTGTCAGAAAACCGTACACATGCCGTGAGGAGTTACTTCTTGCCGGAAGATGTCTGCACGGGCGAGTTGAGAAATGCGAGCAGATCGCCGACGTCGCCCTCCGACAAGGTCGGCCATCCCATCCCGAGGGCGCGGCTCTCGCGATACATCCGGCTGCCATGCGCCCACAGAGCCGTAGCGAGCGATACCGACGTGTAGCCCGTTCCGCGGCCGCGCAAAGCGGGAGCGCGAACCGAGCCCTGCGCGCTCTCGCCGTGACAGCGGTTGCAACCGCGCCAGGAAAACACGCTTTCGCCCACATGCGGAGAGCCGCTCGGTTCCACGTACCGCAGGCTATAGAGGAATGCGAAGAGATCGGCCATATCTTCGCCGGCGAACTGGGGACGCTCGATGCCATGTTCCTTCATGGCGCGTCCCATCTGGGGAGCATGGGTGAGCATCAGGCCGCCGAACTGGGTAAAGGTCGGTGGAACTTTGAGGGAGCGGCCCAGGTTCGGTCCGACGCGTTGATCGTCTTCATCCTTAATCGAGTGACACGCATTGCACGATTGTTTCTGAAAGACTTTCCAGCCGTGCTGCGGATCGCCCGCCGCGATCTGCGGTTTGGAAACCTGGCGCGCATAGGCAAACAAATCGCGCAACTCGTAATTATCGAACTGCGGCCAGTCCAGCTTCACCTCGCGCATGCGGGCCTGCATGGCGTCGCTGTGATTCCACATCGCCTGCGTCCATGCCATGGGAGTGTCCACGCCGGAAACCTCAGCGAGGTCGGGGCCGATCCTGCCGCCCTGCCCATGAACCGAGTGACAGCGGATGCATCCTTTGGCAGCGAAGAGTTGTTTGCCACGCACGGCATCGCCGGGCTCGTCAGCATGCCGCGCGATGTACAAGTAGGCGAGGAGTTGCGCCACCTCTTCATAACTCAGCGCGGGATACTCCACCTTTTCCACCCGCATGCGTTCCCACATCTGGGGCGCGTGGTTCCACATCGCCACCACCAACTGCGAAACGCTGGCTTCGGCGGCCTGGCTGCGGCCCAGATCGGGCGCGAGCTTCCCGCCCGTGCCGTTGACCGAGTGACAACGCGAACAACCCTTGACCTGGAACAACTGGCTGCCCTGGATGGGACTGGCGGACAAAAACATGGGCGAGCGGGTGCGCACGCGGCGGCTCTGCGTCACCAACGCACCGCTGAACAACAGTACGGCGCCGAGCGCGATCGCTCCCCAGATCATCAGCCGGCGAGGCACTTCAAGGCGCACCGAGACTCCCTCCCACTATTTACAGAGGCACGCGGACAGCCAAAGTAAGACGGCTGCTCCTTCATCCAAGTCCATGCCGCGCAGGAGGTTCACTCCGAGCACAAAGACAGCAGCCAACGGCGCGCGGCAAGACATGTCAGGTATTCGGACATCTTTCGCCAAGATTCACGTCGTCTCTGCCGCAAACTCCCGCAGCTTCCGGTAGAGCGTGTCGCGCGATATTCCCAGCAGCAGCGCGGCCTTGCTGCGATTCCCGTCAGTCAGCCGAAGGGCCCGCTCAATCGCCAACTTTTCCAGCGGTTCAATGGCCAGGGTCTGCTCCATACCCTTGGCCAGCACGTCGTGGAAGCCAGCCGGATCCAGCAAACCCTTCAGGTCCCTTGCCGTGACCACTTGGGGATCATCTCGGGACATTGCGGCCACGTTCTCCAGCACATTTTCCAATTCGCGCACGTTGCCGGGAAATCCGTACTTCAGGAGAAGCTCCATGGCGGCACGGCTGGAACTGATCTGCCGGTCGTAGCGCTCGGAAAGCCGCTGCAAAAAATGTTGTGCCAGGACCAGGACATCCTCGGGGCGCGCGCGCAGCGGCGGGATCTCCAGGGTGATCGTCGCCACGCGGAAATAAAAGTCCTGCCGCAAGTATTCGGCGCGCAATTCGCCGATAGGGCGATTGGTCGCGGCAATGATCCGCACATCCGCCGATACCGGCTTGGTGCTGCCCACCGGGCGTACTTCGTTCTCCTGCAGCACGCGCAGAAGTTTTACCTGGACGTCCTTGGGCATCTCGCCAATTTCATCGAGGAAGATGGTGCCTCGGTTCGCGGAGACAAAGATTCCCGGGCCGTCATGAAAGGCTCCGGTAAACGAGCCGCGCCGGAAGCCAAATAATTCGCTTTCCACCAGTTCGCGCGGCAACGCGCCACAGTTCACCGGCACAAAGGGCGCCGAAGCGCGGGGGCTGGCGCCGTGAATGGCGCGCGCCAGCAGCTCCTTGCCGGTGCCGGTCTCGCCCAGGATCAACACCGGCGTCTTGGATTCCGCCGCGGTGCGTGCCCGTTCCACCACGCGTTGCATCAGCGGAGATACGTAAACAAGAGACTCAAAGGACGGGCAGTACTTTTGAACATTCGCCTCCAGCTTGGTGACGCGCGAGCGCAGCTCGAAGACTTCCATGACGCGGCCGACTTTTTTCTGCACGGCATCGGGCTCGAAGGGCTTGGTGAGGTAGTCTTCGGCGCCGCGCTTGATGGACTCCACCGCGGTCTCAATGGTCGCGAAGCCGGTCATGATGATGACGGCGAGCTCCGGATTTTGTTGGCGCAATTGCTCCATCAGGGTGAGCCCGTCGGTCAGGGGCATGATCAGGTCAAGCAGGGCAAGACAAATGCGTGGATTGCGCTGTTGCGCGGCGAGGGCTTCCTCCGCGGAGTGGGCCGTTTCGACGGCGTACCCCTGCGGCGACAGGAAATCTTTCATCGTGGCGGTAAGGTTGGCGTCGTCGTCCACTACCAGGATGGTGCAGCTGGACGGGCTGGAGGGTCCTTTCATGCGTGGACTCCTTGGGGAACGCCGCTTTCAACCCAGAGCGGCAGTTCCACGATGGCCGTGGTCCCCTGACCGGGCCCACTCTCGAGACGGACCGAGCCGCCGTGTTCGTTGACGATGTTGCGGGCAATGGCCAGCCCCAACCCGGTCCCCTTTCCCGCCGGCTTGGTCGTGAAGAAGGGCTCAAAGATGCGGGTGCGATGCTCGGGTGCGATCCCGCACCCATCGTCGGTGACCTCGACCTGGACGCATTCGGGAAGAAGGCGGCAGCGGACATCGATGTGGCCGCTGTCGGGCACAGCATCGAGTGAGTTGCTGACCAGAATCAGGAACAGGGCTTCGAGCTGGTTACGGTCCGCCAGCACCTTGGCGCCGTTCGCGGCCGACACGTCCACGTGCAGACGGGCGCGTTTGGCGAGCACCTGCGGGGCAAGAAAACTGAGCACCGACTCCACCGTGCTGCCCAGCGGTTCGGGTTGCTTGTGCGCCGGCGCGCGACGGCTGAAATCCAGCAGCCGCCGCACAAACTGCTGGCAGAAGCGGATATTGCCTTCCAGTTGCTCCAGGTCGGGAGCAAGATCGCGCGGCGCGCGGCCGCGGACCATGGCCATGCGCAAGAGCATCGCGGCCAGCGGCGTGTTCAGGTGATGCGCGGTTCCGGCCGCCATCTGGCCCATGGTAGTCAGCTTCTCGATCTGGAGCAGCGTCTCGCGGAAACGCACGCGCTCGCGAATGTCGTTGGTGACTTCGAGCACGCAGGTCTCGCCGGAATCCTCGTGAAATGGGAGCAGGCTCAGGAGGACCTCGATTTTGACGCCATCGCGATTGCGGCGCAGCGTCTCGACATCGAGGATAGCGGCTCCCGCGGAGACGCGCTCAAGGAAACCCTGCAGCTCCTCTTTCTTCTCGTCGGGAACGGTCGGGAGTGAGGCGCCGAGCACTTCCTCGGCGGAAAATCCAAACAGGCGCTCGGCCGCCGCGTTCCACTCCAACACCCTGAGTGACGGGTCGCACAGCGCCATCGCGCTGGGGTCCACCTGCAGCAGTTTCCGGTATCTCGCATGCGAGCGGCGGAGCTGTTTTTCCGCGGCCTGGCGCTCGCGGAGGACAAACCATGCCGCCCAGAACGCCAGGAGCAACGAGGACACCACGCCCCGGCTGACGTAGAGATAATGCAGGGTCAGGTAGTCCACGTCGCGAAAAAAGTGGGACTCAACCAGCTCCCAGATGGCGAAGACGACAGCGACGATGCTGATGCTCGAGAGGGCCAGGGTGACCCAGAACCATCGTCGTTGCTGACTGCGATGAGGCATGTCTCGTCCCCGGCCACGTGCGGGTTGGCACGGTGGCGCTGCACCCGCCTGCCGTGGGCGAAGCATAAGACGTCTAGACACACGGGGCTGTGATACAGGTCACTTGGCCGCGTGATACAAGGGAATGCCGGATCCGGCGGGAGACGGGCCCTCCGCTCGGCCGTCCACCAGCTAACGGCCTTCGTGTTTCATGGCCGAGCCGCGAGGAGGATTGCCGACTTATCGGCCAAGTGGACGCATGGGCTTCGACGACGGGAATCTCTGGCCAGTGGTGAGTAGGCCATTCACGACAGGGACACGCGCGCTACGGCAAGTCGAAGGCTGAAGCTGCAACTACTGGAAGACAAGATCTTGCGTTATCAGGAACCGAGAATCACGGAGCCGGAACCCCCGGAGTGAGCGCGACTGAGCCAGGGCGTCTTTTCGAAGTGAAGCAGCAGACATGTCGTGTTGTCGTCGCTACCGTTATCGAGGGCGGACTTGATCAGCAGCTCGCAGGCAGCATCGAGCGAGTTTGCACTGGCCACAATCTCGCGCAGCTTGGGGTCAGGGACCGATTTGGTGACGCCGTCAGTTGCAACCAGTAGCGTGTCACCCGGACGCAAGTCGACGAGCGCGACGTCGGGTTCGACATCATCTTTTCCGCCAAGCGTGCGCGTAACGATGTTTTTCCACGGCGATTTTTCCAAGTCCTCCTCTTTCAGCAGTCCGCGGCGTACCTGCTCGGCGACCAGTGAATGGTCGGTTGTGACCTGCCGGATGGCACCGTCCCTCAGCAGGTAGCCCCTGCTATCACCGACGTTTGCAACGGCGGCGGTGTCCCCGCGAGTGGAGGCGGCTACGATCGTTGAGCCCATCTTCTTGTAACGCACGTCAGAACGCGCCACTTCGCGAATGGCCGTATTCGCCAGCTGGATTGCGGACCGCAGGTCGGCTTCCAGATTGCCGCCGAGGTCACTGCGGCCGTAGTAATTGAGAATTGTGCGGAGTGCCAGCTCGGCCGCTACTTCTCCGGCCGCCTCGCCACCCATCCCGTCGCACACGACGAAAATGCCGGCCCGTTCGTCGTAACCGCAACGGTCCTCGTTCTTTTTGCGGACGCGACCAACGTCCGTTTTAGCTGCGAATTTGACCTGCAAGCGATCTCCCGTAACTAGGATTTCGTTGGTTGTACTGTAGGTCCCCAATTGAGCTTGTAATCCAAGTACAGCGGCGTGATCTTCACACGATCTTGCGACCGATACTTCGGGTCTTTCGACATTTGTAACATAGAGAGGATAGCATCAGGATTGCCCACTACATTCAGGGACGACCACATGCGAGCTTGGGACCAGGGATCCCGGATTTCGATAGAAGACCACTGCCACGCCCGAGAACCAGTCGGCATGAGTTGCCAGCCACTTGCCGGATCAGAATAAAGGACATTTTCAGCGGACTCCACCACGAATACTGGCTCGAAGAACTTGCTGCATGAGGCCAGATGGAGTTCTTGCGGACGACAGCCTGTCTGTAGCCGCGAAGTACAGGAATGCTCACCCATGAAACGCTGCCGTTGGGGCAAGTGTTACAAGAAAATTGAGCGCCGCCGGAGCGCGGTTCCAGAATGGGATTGCGGGTGACCGGAGGCTACTGCGCTGCGGTTCGGCGGGAGTTTGATTGGGCCAACGCGGCG
>JADGNP010000695.1 GCA_017883425.1 Candidatus Sulfotelmatobacter sp.
CACATCGCCGAGCACCTGGGCCAGGCCATCGGCTACGCGCGGGTGAACGGCATCGTGCCGCCCTGGTCGCTACCGGCGAAGTAGGACAGACGATCGGTGTTTGTCGTCTGTCAAGCATCCGTGCTTCGGTGAGGCACGACAGACCACAAAAGGGTATCTTCTCAATAATCCGGGGCGGGATCCCAAGAGGCGCCAAGCGGAACTTCCAGAGCTTTTGAAGCGATCAACTCCGGCAACTGGGACGCACCACCTCTGACGCGCTCGCAAATGTACTCGTAGAAGTTCACTCCCAGTTTCTTCGCCGTGCCGTACAGGGTTTGGAAGGTGTCCCAGCACTGTGCGCCGGTCGCGCTTCGCGGGCCGAAACTGACGTCGCGCTTGCGCACCCGCGTACGCGCCCCCAACTCCGCGGGGTTGTTGTGCAAGGGAATCTCGGGATGCGTCAGCACCATCAGCAGATGAGCCTTCTTGGCCTGGGTCTGCGCGATCCTTTCGTCGAGCGCCGTGTAGCCCGTCACGGACGAAAACAGTTGGTCGAAAGCACCGCTTAAGCGCTCTGCTTCCGGCTGACCTGGCCCCTGGCGGTAAGCCAGCAACTCCCGGTAGTAGTCCCAAAATCGTTGGAGGAAATCCTCCACCATCTGCCGATGCTGCGCAAAGTGCGGCTCCAGTTGCTTGAAATGGCGGCCCTCATGCACCCAGCACAGTCCCCGCTCTTCCGTCAGTAGTTTGAACTGCCGCGCGTCATCCACCACCAGCAGACGGACCACCGGGTATCCCACGGCGGCATGATAGGCAGCTACCGCAGCCGCTTCCTGGATATACCGCCGGTGACGCTCCTTCAAAGAACCTACGTGCTGCTCGACCTGGCGCTGCCATTCCTCCTCGCTCAGATCCACGCCCCACTGAATCCGGCTCACCCGTTCGATCGCCGCCGCACTCATCCCACACTGCTGCAGGAAGCTCAGCGCCTCGTCATTCACCCGGTACACCGGCTCGCGCAGGTTCCGCAGCACCGACAACACCGTGAGCCGGTCCTGCTGCGGCGTGGTGATATATGCCGTGTACAGCGGATTGCAGACCACATGGCAATACTGATTCTTCCCGTCCACGCGCGTGCTGGTGGCATCCAGATGCTGCCACGGGCTACTGCGCAGTCCGGCATCATAGATATCGGCCTTCTCCGCGTGGAAGCTCTCCTGCTTGGTGACCAGTAGGTTGGAAATCTCCCCCGCTGAAATGCGCACTCCCATGTTGCCGAACCATTCCGCCAATTTCGGCTGCGCCAGGTTGCATCCATAGGCGAAGGTGATGGCCAGGGCTTTAATGCCCGGCCCGAAGCCGCCTTCCCATCCTGGCGGCACCGGCGCTAAATACGTTTGGCGCTGTTGCCGCGAATAATATTTCGCCTTCAGAAACTCGACATTATCGCTGCTGATGCGCAGATCCTGCGCCACTACCTTTTCGTACCCTTTGAACTCCGCATCTGCGGGCAGAGTCTGCGGGTCCACTTCCAGCTTCTCTTGCCGGTCGATGTGGATTTGTTGCTTCTTGCTGCTTTTGTGCCAATCTTTCGGCTCCCGCCGTTCCTTCTCCGAACTCGTGCCTGTCTGGGCGGCCCGATTGCGGGGAATGTTCGGTTTCCCCTGTTGCCCTTTCAGGCGGCTCACTTCATCCCGCAGGCGCTGGTTCTCAGCCCGCAACTGATGCGTTTCCGCCACCAGCGTTTCCACCAGGTTCAGCAGGCGCGCGACGCACTCCCGTGCCCGCTCATCGGCGATGCTGCTCAGATCCAGACCCTGCAAAAGAGGGTCTTGCACCGGGCCGCTTCCTTCGCTGCTGTTCTCGCCTCGCATCCACAATTACCGTAATCGAATTCCAGGCGAATGTCCAGAGAAATCTTTCTCATACTGCGTGAATTCGTGGAGAATGCCCAGCGAAGGCCCTTTTGCCGCTTTTTGCGCTCCTCCCCGGATTATTGAGAAGATACCCTTGCGTGGTCTGTCGCTTCTTCGGGGGCTACCACGCTCGGCTAATGCCGCACGGCTGCTTGACAGACGACACAAGGTGATCGTCTGTCCCCCGCGCCTACAGCGCCGCCAGCAGTTTCCCCACCAGCGCCGTGCGGTCCGCCATGCGGTCCACCAACAGGCTCTCATTCGCCGCGTGCGCCCCTTCGCCCACCGCACCCAAGCCATCCAACGTGGGAATTCCCAGTGCCGCCGTAAAATTGCCGTCCGACCCGCCTCCGGTGAGCGATTCCTCCAGTTCCACGCCGATCTCCCGTCCCAACTGCCGCGCCTTCCGGAAGAGCGCCACAATCCCCGCCGAGCGCTCCATCGGCGGACGATTCAATCCGCCAGTCACTTCGATGGTGCAACGCCGGTCGAAGGGTTTCAGCGCCCGGAACTTCTTCTCCAGCGCCGGCGCATCCCGCAAGCGCAGCACCCGTATGTCCACCTCCACCCGTGCCTCGGCAGCCACCACATTACTGCGCGTTCCGCCTGAGATCAC
>JADGNP010000213.1 GCA_017883425.1 Candidatus Sulfotelmatobacter sp.
GATGGGGATGCTCGCTTTCGCGAGCACGGTGGTGAGGTCGGAGACCGGCAGCGACTTCCAGAACAGCACGCTGCGATCGCGACGTTCGCCGTACAGCGCGTCGAGGCAGTAGAACACTCCCACGACGAGGGTGGTGAACATGAGCAGCAGGGCAGCGTACATGAACGGCTGCTCGATGAGTTGGTGCTGCTGCATGGGGTCGAGCGCGGCGGCACGCATCTTCTCCGGCAAATGGATCGTGCTGATCAGGAATCCGAAGAGAATTAGGCCCGCGACGGCCAGCGGCGCGATATAGATCGAACGGTTCTCCCACAGTTCGCGGCGCAGCGACCAGTACATGCGCCGACTCGCCGGGATGGCCACGGGCGCGATTAACTGCGCGTCGCGGGCAGTGTCGGGTATGGCGTTCGTTTGCGTATTCATCGAGCCGCTCCTTGTGCCTGGCCAGGCTGATTGCCCATCACCGCAACGAACAAGTCGACGATGCTGGGCGTGCGCACGTCGCCAAATGCGGCGAGCTGTTGACGATCGACCGCATCGAACAGCAGGACGCTGCCCCCGATCGCCTGGCGTTCGTGCATCGGCTTGAGCGCCCGTGCCGCCGCGGCCTGCTCGGGACGCGCCATCACTTCCAGATAGCGCGACTCCACCTCTTCCATGCTGCGATCGAATACGATGCGTCCGCGGTCGATGAACATGACATCGGTGAGCACGTGCTCGATCTCTTCCACCTGGTGGGTCGCTACCACGATGGTGCGGTTGTGATCGAAATAGTCGTTCAGCAGGGAATCGTAGAACTGCTTGCGATACAGGATGTCGAGGCCAAGCGTCGGCTCGTCCAGCACCAGCAATCTCGCGTCAATCGCCATGATCAGAGCGAGGTGCAACTGGGTCACCATGCCCTTCGACAATTCCCTGACCTTGCTGGCGCGGCGGATGTCGGTCTTGGCAAGAAAACCTTCCGCCTTGGCACGATTGAATCGCGGATGCACCCCGGCGACGTAGTCGAGGGCCTGCGAAACCCGCACCCAGCGCGGCAGCACGGCGACATCGGCAATGAAGCAGACGTCGCGCATCAGCAGATCGCGCTCGGTCCAGGGATCACGTCCCAGCACCCTCAGTTCTCCCTGATACGGGGTGAGGCCGAGAATCGCGTTGAGCGCGGTGGTCTTGCCTGCGCCGTTAGGGCCGATAAGTCCGAGGATGCGGCCCTCTTCGACACGCAGATCCACGCCGTCCAGCGCGATCGTCGCGCCGAACGCCTTACGGAGACCGCGTGCTTCTATGCATGCCATGGCTTCAGCGCTCCTCCACTTCGGTTTTCGACTGTACGGCATCCGGCGCCGACCGGCGGTGTGCGGCCGCATCCAGCAGTTCCTCCGCCTTCAGTCCGAGCCGCTGAATGGTGGCATAGACCCTGGGCCATTCTTCCGCAAGAAACTTCTGGCGTTCGCCCCGCAGCAGTAGATTGCGCGCGCCCGCATTGATGAACATGCCGCGACCTCGCTTACTTTCGACCAGTTGCTCGTCCACCAGTTCTTGATACCCCTTCAGAACCGTGAGGTGATTGACCCGATATTCGGCCGCGACATTGCGCACAGACGGCAGCGGGTCGCCTTCTTTGAGCACACCGTCGAGTATCATCGCGACCACGCGGTCGCGAAGCTGGCGGTAAATCGGCTGATTGTCGTTCCACTCACGGTCCATCAGGGTTTCCAGATACCTTCACCAGGGATGCGCTCCCGTCAATTCTTGCGCTGCAGGTCAAAGTGGGCGTGGATCGGCTTGTCGTTCATCATGAACGTCCAATCCTCGGTGTGATGGTTGGCGTCGATGACGGTGAACACCGAATGGTGCATGTGGTGCTCCGTGCTCCCGCTGATGTCCTTGAGCTCGAACTCGACCGTCTTGCCGTTGGGCGACATCTTGCCGGTCATGCGCGGCCGGTTCCCCGCGTCGCAATAGTGAACCAGCGTGAGCTGGTCTCCGTCCACGTAAAACATCGTCACCGGATGGTCGTACTTTGTCGCATCCAACGGCGTTCCTGCTTCCTGGAACTCGTGCACCAGGACGTGTCCCCGCGAGGTCACGCGCAGCGAGGCGTGCATCAGCGTGCCGCCTGACATCTCCGGCATCTCCGGGACGGTGACGAGGCCTTCCCACTCTCCCGCCAGGGTTTTGATGGTTGCGAAGGACTTCTGCGCCTCGGACGGCACAGGAGCCACGGAGGACTTTTGCGCGTCAGACTGCGCGACAGGCTTTTGCGCATCGGACTGCGCAAAAGCCATGGTGGAAAGCGACAGTAGAACAACGGACAGCATAAAACGAACGGATCTCATGTTCATTCTCCTTCAAGCTTGTTTACTTTCGGTTCAGGGTTTTCCGCTCGCCTACTCAGGTGCGGGCGATCAATTTCGGTCGACCCATAGTGATATAGTTAACTATAACACTATAAAACATGCAAGCTTTTTTTACTTTTCTTTTTCGCGTCTCTTAACCCATATGCTATCCGATTCAGAATCAGTGGCTTGCAAGACGTTGGGAACGTGAAAAGCAGTTGGTTGCCTTACACGGTGTCAGGCTTGGATGATCGCGACATCTTGGCGAGGACTGCAGTGGGGTAGCCTGACTCGCTGCTAACGAGCGTTCGCCGGGAGATCCGCAAGAGCTCGCGACAAATATCGCAATTAACCTGGAGCTATGGAAAGGCGCCGACCCCGATCTTCCCCATCCTGAAGCAAGCCAAAGCTGAGTATCCGAAGCTGCAACGGCTCCCAGTTGGCAGGGAGTAGTCATTCCGCGTCATTCACGTTTTCGGATGATTGGTGCAAACATGCAGTTCCATGAATGCTAGCCAACGATTCTGGGTGGATGACGTTAGGACTCTATCGGAACTGCTCCGCAGGAAGACGCACACAAACACTTTCCATTTCTTCCAGTCCGTCGACAAGAACGATACTGCAGCGTTCGCCGCGCCAGCGGCTTCGTCGTGTGCTGGGAGCCGGCTGAATCTTCCCGAATCTGCACCGAAGAAACGGTTGCGCAGCAGAATCCAGCCTTTATCGGCCCTCTTGGTATAAGATAGTCGCAATCAGTCTTCTGCCTTTCGTCGTCTGACTTTTCTGAGGTGCAAGTGTATGAGCGACTCCCCCGATACACCTTTGATTCCGCCGTACCGTTGCCGCGATTGTGGCAGTGAAGTTGGTTTTCGCTCGCGCCGGCGTACGCTGACTGAACGCTTTGTACTCCCGCTGTTTCTTCTGCAGCCGGTGCGCTGCGGAGAATGTTTCCGGCGGGACTACCGGCTGATTTTTACCCCGGTGCGCGACCGGTTGTCGGACACGCCGAGGATCCTGCCGGGCAAACAGCCGGTTACGTCCAACCGCAACGTTGCCTAGCGGCGGTCCTCGCCGCTATACTGCAGGGGTAGCAGGAAAGATTGGCCGCGGCGGATTCGCGTCCGCGGGATGAGGAGGCCGTCTTCAGCAGTAGTGAGGACCGAATCCGGGCGAGCCAGGCCAGCGTCGCAGTTGCCGGGCCTTCTATTGTTTCGCGGGGGACTTCGTGCGGTCCTGGACGAGTCTGGGTTAACCGAGCCTGGGTTGGCCGAGCCGCTGAGAGTCTCTTCTCCGTTCTGTTTCCTTCCGACTGCCGCGTTTGCGGCGTGCCCCTGCTGAACATTTCCCGCCTGCCAGTTTGCCCCGATTGTCTCGCTGGTGTCCATCCGGTTCGTGGTAAGGTATGCGCCATTTGCGGGGAGAGGGTACTTTCCTCATATGCGGAAAGGGATGCCCATGGTCTGCGGCGATGTCCGATTTGCCGCCGCATCGACCGTCCCTTTGAGCGGGCAGTGGCGTATGGCAGTTATGACGGCGGGCTGCGCGAACTGATTCACCTGCTGAAGTACAACGGCGTGCGCCCGGCAGCCAAGGTGCTGGGACGCATGCTGGCCGAAGCCCTGACCGGACTGGAGCCTGCCTTTGAGCAGGCCAGATTTGAGCGGGCCCTATTTGACCGGGCGACGATCCTGGTGATTCCCGTGCCGCTTTACAAGACTAAGCGGCACCAGCGCGGGTTCAATCAGGCGGAACTGATCGCGTGGAGCGCGCTGAAGTTCTATTCTGCGCGAGAGCGTTTGCAGGTGGTGCCCGATCTTCTGCTGCGCACCCGCGACACGCACTCCCAGATCGGCTTGACCAGCCACCAGCGCCGCACAAACCTGCGCGGAGCCTTTGCTGTCGCGCGTGCCGCGGAAGTCACTGGCCGCGAGGTGCTTCTCGTGGATGATGTTTACACGACCGGAACAACGGCGACGGAATGTGCGCGGGTACTGCGCCGCGCCGGAGCCCGCCAGGTGTGGGTCGCGACGGCCGCGAGGACCCTGAAACTAGCATCTAACTACGCTGAATTCCCGCCGGGCGGTGACCACGATGCGGTCGACGCGCTGGCCGAAGAGCAGGAAGTTTTAGCGAAAGCCGCGGGAAGTTAGCGCGGCGGTGGTTGGCAAGGGCACGACTTCTAGTCGTGCCATTTCGGCTGACAAGAGATTTGGGCTTTAGCCCTGAGGGTGGAAAGTATGTCACCGAGGATGGAATACGATGCGGGATTCCGGTATGCCGTCTCGCCGGCGGCCACGCACCGCCCCGGCGATGGCCATGCTCTGCTCGCGCCCGTCCTCGTGCTGAACGCATCCTACGAGCCTATCAATGTCTGCGCCGCGCGCCGTGCGCTGGTCCTCGTGCTCAAGGGCGTGGCCATGACCGAGGAAGAGAACGGACACTTTCTGCACTCGGCTCGCGTTGCCATGCGCCTGCCCTCGGTGATCCGACTGCTCGAGTACCGCCGCATTCCGCACCAGAGCCGCGCCCTCTCGCGCAAGAACATCCTGCTGCGCGACCGCAACACCTGCCAGTATTGCGCCACGGTGCTGCCCTCGAGTGAACTGACGCTGGACCACGTGATCCCGCGCTCCCGCGGAGGCTCGTCCACCTGGGAAAACCTGGTCGCCTGCTGCCACGCCTGCAACCGCCGCAAGGGCAACCAGCATCCCGCCGAGGCCGGCATGAAGCTGATGCGCGAACCCCGCGCTTTCAACTTACACACCAGCCGCCACATCATGCGGTTGATGGGTAGGTCGGATGATAAGTGGAGGAAGTATTTGTTCTACTAAGCTGTCATCTATCACCTATCAGCTCTCAGTTAAACCGTGCTGTAAATTGAAAGTCACCCCGTGCGATGTCATCCCGAGCGAAGCGAGGGATCTGGGTGTGAGCTGAAAGCTGGTAGCTGATGGCTGACAGCTACTTCTGCGGCGCGTTCGGATCTTTCTCGTCCGGCTTCTTCTGCTCCGGCGGCTTCTCGCCCTTCGGAATTTCCTTGCCCTCGTACAGGATCTTCACGTTCGAGCCGAAGCGCTTGTAGTCCTCGTACTTCACGATTTCGCGGATGTGTATATCTGCCATCTTGAAGTGCAGTTCGTCGTCTGCACGGGTATAGACGGGGAACCAGTATTGGCCGTCGATCTGCTGCCGCCAGGTGGTGAACTTGGGGTAGAGATTCTCTTCGTTGCCGTGCTTCTTGCGGATGTCGGGCACGCTCTTGCCGTAAGTCTTCACGATCTGAAAATCGTGATCATCGACCCAGATACGTCCCTGAAAGTAGCGCTTCTTGCCTTCGATCTGCTTGGGAGCGATGTCGAAGACATAACAATGGACCTGGTCTTCCTGTTGCTGGCCGACGTAAAGGATGTTGTATTGCGGCAGGTCTTCCGTGGTCAGTACGAACGGCATGCGGTGCCGGATATCTTCGAAGTCTCCCTGGTCCATGGAAAGTCCGCCCTGTTCCAGCGTGGATTGCGGCGCAAGTACCACGTTTTCCATCCGCCTCCTTTTATCGTCAAACATGACGTCGAAGACTTCCTTGTATTCTCCGGTGACGGTCTCGCCATCCAGAGTCTGCACTTTTACTTCCTGGCGGTAGGTGTACTGGTCGCGCGCCTTGGCAAATTCGGCTTCCTTGGCGGAGAAGCGCTGGATGATCTCCTCGGGCGTGGCGTCTTTTGGAGGAATGTTCTCGAGCGGACCTTCCTGGGCGCGCACGGGCAGAGCCGCCAGTCCGCAGGCCAGCAGAGTCAGACAAAACAGCAAACGACCGGGTACCGATTTCATATGTCTAGTTTATCGGATTGCGAGGGCCTTCGTAGAGACGTCGCTTGCAACGTCTGCTGCCGCGCCCGGAGAGGCGAGGCAGTTACAAAGACGCGGCGAGCAGAGAACAGACGTAGCCAGCTACATCTCTACGGAAGCGCACCGCGGCGACCCCGCCCTCCAACCCCTCTCCGCTCAGTGAGGCCGGAGGGAAGGGTGCTGCAGTTCTGCCACTCACTTGGATGCCGAATCCGCAAAGAGGTTGCCGCGTTGTAGCGCCGGCGTCCCGCCGGCTGTCCCGAGGGTGTCTCGCCCTCGGCGTGTCGAAATGCAATCCACTCGTGGAGACTATTCGTGACATATCCAGCAGCATGGACCCTCCGGATCAGCGGGCGGGACGCCCGCTGGACAGCCGCCGGGGACGGCGGCGCTACGCAAACCCTGCTACACTCATCCGTTTGCCGCCGGAGGTTTCTCATGCGTCGATTCTTCTTGTCTCTTCTCGCATTTACCACCCTTGCTTCTTTCGCCGCAGCCCAGGCCAAGCATCCGTTCACCTTCGACGACATGATGAAGCTGAAGCGTGTGGGCGAGCCCGTGGTCTCGCCCGACGGCAAGTGGGTCGTCTTCAGCGTGGTCGATGTCGATCTCGAAGCCAACACCAAGACGCCGCACATCTGGATCGTGCCCACGGCCGGGAGCGAAGAAAAAACTGGGCGTGAAGAGAAAAGTGGGGTGCCCCACGTCTCGCCGAATTTGCGAGACGTGGGAACCGCCGAGCGCGTTCTGATCACCGATCAGGACGGAGATCGTCCGCGCTGGGCACCGGATGGGAAGCGCTTCGCGTTTCTATCGACGAAAGAAGGCGGATCACAGGTCTGGATTGCGGATTTCGACAGCGCTGCCGGCGCTGTCTCTGCAGCACACAAGCTGACTTCGATAGCGACCGAGGCTGGCGGCGAACTGTGGTCGCCGGACGGCAAGAATATTCTCTTCACCTCGGATGTTTATCCCGCGTGCGATGGCGCGCCCGCCGATGAGAGCGCCTGCAATGCGAAGAAACTCGAGGCAGCGGACAAGTCGAAGGTCAAGGCGCTAATCTTCGACCGCCTGCTGTATCGGCACTGGAATGCTTACAAAGAAGGCAAGCGCAGCCACCTCTTGGTGGTCCCCGTCGATGCTTGTGTGGGGACAGCCGCCCCCGGCTGTCCCGCGGGCGCAGCCCGCGATTTGACTCCCGGCGACTACGACGCGCCCGTATTCTCGCTCGGCGGACAGGACAACTACGCCTTCTCGCCCGACGGGCAGGAGATTTGCTACACCTCGAATCACGAGAAGAATGAAGCCGCTTCCACCAACAACGATCTGTGGATCGTCCCGGTCAACGTAGGGGCGGACGCCTCGTCCGCCCAGGTTCTAGCGAAGACGAAGAACATCACCGCCGACAATCCCGCCAGCGACTCGACGCCGCTCTATTCGCCCGACGGCCGCTACATCGCCTACCGCGCCCAGCAGCGTCCGGCATACGAGAGCGACCGCTTCCGCCTGATGCTCTATGACCGTAAGACGGGCGAGAAGAAGAATTTGACGGAAGCGTTCGATCGGTGGGTGGGAACCTACGTTTGGTCGGCGAATTCGGCGCGGATATATTTCGCCGCGGAAGACCTCGGGCGACAACCGATATTCGTGCTCAATGTAGGCGAGAACAAGTCTTCTACGACAAATTATCCGCAATGCGAGGCTTGCTCAACCTCGATGCATGAACTCCTTGGCGATGCTGGCTACAACGACGATTTAGCCGTCGGGCCAGGTGATTTTATCTTCTTTACAAAGATGACGGCAATGGCACCGATTTCCATCTGGTCGTTGAGCCGAGCTTGCACCATCGAGGCGTCAACGAAAAAGCACAAGATGCATGACGCCGAGTGCTCAGATGTGCCATCGATGCCGAAGATGCTTGCGTCTATAAACCATGATGTTCTTTCGCAGTTAGAGATGAGCCCTCCCGAGTCCTTCTGGTTCCCCGGCGCTCACGACGACAAGGTCCAAGGCTTCCTGGTCAAGCCGCCAAACTTCGATGCCTCGAAGAAATATCCCGTGAAGTTCCTCATCCACGGCGGGCCGCAGGGGGCCTGGGGAGACGACTGGAGCTATCGCTGGAATCCCGAACTGTTCGCCGCCAACGGATACGTTGTCCTCATGATCAACTTCCACGGCTCGACCGGATACGGGCAGAAGTTCATCCACGCCATCAACGGCGACTGGGGCGGCGCTCCGTTTGAAGATCTGATGAAGGGCCTCGACTACGCCGAGAAGACTTATCCGTTCATCGACAAAAACCGCGAATGCGCGCTGGGCGCCAGCTACGGCGGATACATGGCCAACTGGGTGCTCGGGCACACCGACCGCTTCAAGTGCATCGTGTCACACGACGGCATGTTCAACGCCGAGGCCGCCTGGGGCACCACCGAA
>JADGNP010000214.1 GCA_017883425.1 Candidatus Sulfotelmatobacter sp.
CAGTGCGACATGTGAAGCTCGCGCTGCAGCCTCGTGACTTGAGCTATGTCAACGAGGCTGGGGACCGCATGGTCGCGGCGGGCGACTATGTCATTTCCGCGGGCGGAGGACAACCGGGCACACCGGCAGCGCAGGCGGAGGCTCGACTCTCCATTCGCGGAGAACAAAAATTGCCGGAGTAATATGACAACAGGCACGTGCGTGCCGCTTCTTACATGAAGAGTAGTAAGGTTCCCAGCTCGCTGGCGGCAGTCTTTTTGTTGGCGCTCTTGGGCGCGCCCGTGGCGGGGCGTTCCCAGGTGCCGGCAACCCAAGCTCCGACGAAACCCGCTGAACCCGTAAGCCCGTCTGGCGATGGCCCGATCCGGTTTACGTTCCAGCCCATTGACTTCAAGCTGGACAGCTGCGAGACGCCTGAGCACCACGCGCCGGAAACCATGGCGGGCGGCGTCGCCGTCTTCGATTACAACAACGACGGTAAGCTCGATATCTTCTTCACCAACGGAGCGGACATCAAAACGCTCCACAAAACCTCTGCGAAATACTCCAACCGGCTTTTCGAGAACGACGGCCACGGGCACTTCACCGACGTAACGGAGAAGGCCGGGCTGGCTGGAACGGGCTACGACACCGGCGTCGCCATTGGGGACTACGACAACGATGGCTACGAAGACATTTTTGTCGCGGGCGTGTATCGCAACACGCTCTACCACAACAATGGGAACGGGACCTTCACGGATGTAACTGCCAAGGCCGGCCTGAATAAGCCCGATGCAGAGTACGGGCCGCTCTGGTCGGTCGCCGCTGCCTGGGTCGATGTGAACAACGATGGGCTGCTCGATCTCGTGGTCATCAACTATCTGAAGTGGGACTTCGATCATGAGCCGGTATGCGCGGGGTACGGGCATCGCGACTACTGCCATCCCAAGTTCTATAAGCCCACCCCCAACCAATTGTTCATCAACAACGGGGATGGGACTTTTCGTGACGCCTCTGTCGAAGCGGGATTCCGCGCGCATCCGGGCAAGGGTATGGGAGTCGCGGCTGCCGACTCCGAACTTTCGGGCAAGCTGGACCTCATGGTCCCCAATGACAAGCTGATGAACTCCTTCTTCCGCAGCAAGGGAGGCGGCAAGTTTGAGGAGGTTGCCTTCGACGAGAACGTGGCGCTGCGGGAAGACGGCGTCTTCATTTCCGGCATGGGAGTGGATTTCCGCGATCTTGATAACGACGGCTATCCCGACATTTTTCTGGTTGCTCTGGATGGAGAAACGTTCCCGCTCTACCGGAACACGGGGAAGGGCAGCTTCGTGGAAGTGACTCGGGAGAGCAACATGACCAAACTGAGCCTGCCCATGGCTGGGTATTCTCCGACGATTGCTGACTTTGACAACGATGGCTGGAAGGACATCTTCGTTTCGCGTGGACATGTTCAGTCCCTGCTGGCGGCGCCGAATGTGATGGTGGAGCAACCAAACACCGTTTTCCGCAATCTCGGCGGCATGAAGTTCTCCGCTTTGACCGCAGAGGCTGGACTGACATCGCAACCTCCTTCGCGACACAGGGGCTCGGCCCTCGGGGATTTGAATGGAGATGGTCGCCTGGACGTGGTGGTGAGCGCGCTCAATGCACCAGCGGAGATCTGGCTCAACCAGAGTCCGGGCAACCATCATTGGTTGGAATTCAAGCTTCAGGGAACCAAGAGCAACCGTGACGGCATTGGAGCGAGAATCAAGCTGGTCACAAAGTCTGGGGCGCAGTATAACCACATGACTACGAGCGCCGGTTACGCATCGTCGAGCGCGGGGCCGGTTCATTTCGGACTGGGGGCCAACGCGTCTGCGGACCTGGTTGAAATTCGGTGGCCTTCGGGGATCGTTCAGCAGATGCGGGATGTGGCGGGTGACCGAGTCGTCGTTGTGAAGGAACCGGCGCAGGAAGCAGGGAGACGTTAAAGCATTTCTGGCTGCGCAAGCAGCAGGTCCCTCCACTCCGCATGCCCTTCCCTTCGGGAAGGACATGCTGCGGTCGGGATGACAGGTTTGCTAGGCGAACACCTGATGCAGCGCGGGATAGATCTTGCGGTAGGTGCGATAAGCCTGCTGCATGGTTTTCGAAGCTCCCTGATTGGGCGCGATGCGCGACGCCACGCGAACCACTCTGTCGCAAGCTTCGTCGACCGAGGCCCAGCCACCGGCTCCGACACCTGCCAGAATCGCAGCGCCATAAGCTGCGCCTTCCTCGGCCACAACGATTTCCACTTCGTGCGCGTAAACGTCTGCCTGAATCTGCCTCCACAGTGGCGATCTCGCGCCGCCGCCACCCAGTCGGATCGATGTCACCGGAATCTGCATTTCGTCGAAGATCGTGAATGTGTCTTTCAGGCTGTAAGCCACGCCTTCCATGACGGCGCGAATTATGTGCCCGCGTGTGTGGGAAGCTGTCAGTCCCACCAGCGCCGCACGAGCGTTCGGATCGAGATGAGGCGTGCGCTCACCCATAAGGTAGGGCACCCAGAAAGCGCCATCAGAACCGGCGGGCGCCGAACTGGCTTCCTGGGCAAGAATGTCGTACGGATCGCGTCCTTCGTTAACCTGCACACCTGCCGCGACGCCAAAGCGATCCCGGAACCAGCGCAAGGACAATCCTGCGGCTTGCGTAACGCCCATCACGTGCCAGCGTCCCGGGATGGCGTGGCAAAAGGTGTGCAGCCGACCCTGAGGATCCAGTGCTGGACGATCGGTCGCTGCAAACACGACGCCGGAAGTCCCGATGGTGGCGCTGACCGCGCCGGCGCGCGCGATTCCCATACCGACGGCGCCGGCCGCCTGATCTCCGGCGCCGGCGACTACTGGAGTTCCAATTCGCAGGCCCGTGGCCTCAGCGCCTGCAGCGGACACTTTTCCGCAAACTTGAGACGATTCATAGAGCGCCGGAAGGAAACGGCTATCGATGTCGGCCTTGCTCAAAACTTCTGTCGACCAACGCCGGTTGGTTACGTCCAGTAGAAGCGTCCCGGACGCATCCGCCATGTCGATGGCTCGTTCTCCGGTGAGGCGGAATCGGACATAGTCTTTGGGCAGCATCACGTGCGCCACGCGGGCCCAGTTCTTGGGCTCGGTCTCACGCACCCAGAGCAGTTTGGTCAGAGTGAAATTGGTAAGTGGAGGATTACAGGTCAGCCGGATCAAGGCGTCCCGGCCGAACAACTTCTCAAGCTCGTGGCTTTGCGCCTCGCTGCGCTGATCGCACCAGATGATTGCACTGCGCACGACCTCATCCCCGGAGTCGAGCAGGACTGCCCCGTGCATTTGGCCCGAGAACCCGACGCACGCAATGTCGTCAGCGCTCAGATCTGAAGAATGAAGCGCCTTATGGACTGCCGATCCGCAGGCGCGCCACCAGTCGCGCGGATCTTGCTCTGCCCAGCCGGGGCGCGGGCTGACGAACGCCTCGTGTTCTTCCGATCCGGAAGCGACGACTTTCCCCGTCTCGCCCATTACGAGCGCCCGCGTGCCGCCTGTGCCTACGTCGATGCCCAGATACGCGATGTTCCCTCCTCGATGCGCGCTCGCGGCGCGCCTGCGCTAAGCGAAATCCCCTGCCAGTTCGCCCGGTGGTTGCTGAGGTTGATCTTCTCGTTTCTCTCTTGTCGACTCTTGGGATTGTCTCTGCAGAAAGAAATCGAGATTCCCACGCATCACCAGGTGCGGCGGCAGCGCGACTTGATGGGATCGACTGGCGCCCTCCACCAGAAACTCGTGCAACATGCGGAATGCGATCTGGCCCTGAGCGCGGGGGCGCTGGTAGATCGTGGCGGCCACGGCGCCGGATCGAATCTGAGGAACCAGGTCGGGAAACAGGTCGGTCGTGATGATGGTCAGGCGCTCCAGCAGTTTTGCATCACGGGCCGCCTTCAGCACCGGGATCGAGGCCTCAGTGGTGACGTAGACTCCGGCCAAGTTCGGACATTTTTCAAACAGCCTGCGGCATTTGTTGTAGCCTTCCGCCTCCACGTCGTGATCTTCGATGGGCTTCAACAAATGCAGGTTGGGATAAAAGGTCTTCAACGTGCTTTCAAATGCGGCGTACTTTTCCGCATGCTCGGTGATGGCCATGTCAAAAACGGTGATCGCGATCGATCCCTCCCTTGGGCCAAGAAATCTTCCCATGAGATCGGCAGCGATCGACCCGCTGGCAAGAGTGTCGATCGCCACAATGCCTAATCGACCGCTACCGGGAGCATCGGTCGCCACACACACAACGGGAATCCGTGCCCGAGAAGCGCGGCGTATCCAGGACCGCAGGACTTGAGGCCGGCTGGGAAAGGTGATGATGCCATCCACCTGGTTGCGGATGGCTGCTTCAAAGGCCTCTTCTTCCCCTTCGCCGAGACGGGGATAGGTTCGAAACTCGATCTCGACATTCTCGAGCAGGATCGACCCGGCCGCTTCGCGAATGCCAGTTCGCACCTCGTCCCAAAACGATGTGGTTCCCTGGAGAGTGTTTACCGAGATCCGCAGATTCTTCTTGGAAGACAAGTACCTGGCCGCGATATTTGGCCGATATCCCAGAGTTCTCGCCATCTGCAAGACTCTGTCTTTGGTCAGTGGACTTACGCCCGGATTATCATGCAAAGCTCGATGCACGGAGCCGATCGAGGTGCCCAGCGCTTTCGCAATGTCACGGAGAGTAGTGGGAGGTTTGCCCATTTTCTTGGCCAGTGTTCCTGCCAGCGACCCGCGGCCAGTTCAAGTAGCCTGGGGGAAGCGATTCAGGCCGTCGGAACCGTAAACGTTAACGGAACTCACCCAAATGCGCAAGACGTCGCCAAAGAAATTGTCGCCAATGAAAATACGGGCGACTACAAATCTACGACGCTCGGGAGTGCGTCGAGCAGGCAGTTCGAGATCACGCCAGCGACCACTGAATCGCCACGTAGGAACGTGCCGGCAGTTCCAATACGCTGTGCGATCCCCTGCTCGGAGACACTGAGAAAGCCTGCGGAGCCACGCGTTGCGGGGCCGCGAAGCTGTTCGAAGCTTTCAGACAGCTCATGGGTCTGCGCCGAGGCTTGTTTCCGAGCCTCACTGCCAACGCGACCCTTGTCATCCGGAATGCCGGAGAGACGATAAATCCAGTTGCAGATGGTATCGCGCCACCCCACGGCTTCTCCGGCCTGGTACTGCAGGCGCGTCAAGATATCGCGGTAACGCTCTTCGTCGATGTGCCCCTCGAGCGTCTGCCATTGCGAAACAAAGTCACGAGCATGGTTTGCGCCGTCGTAGTGCGAATCGTAGATGTGCTGGATTACTGTTTTGCCCGAGTGGAGCACATGGGCATAGGGCACGTGGTGGAAAAACAAGATCAGGTTGTCGGGACAGGTGGCAAGCGATTCGTACTGCTTTTGTGCTGCCGGCGGATATTGGCCGATATACCCAGTACCCGTCGCCACAGTGCGATCCATGCCGATCCCGGCATGATCGGCGCGGTGCCATTGTCCCCAGCCATTTTCCTCCGAGGACTCAGGGCCCGGGTCGTAGTGATTTCCGAGAATGTTCGTGAGCGTTCCTGCGCCCAGCGGGCCGGTATAACTCTCGTAGACGTGCCAGGAACTGAGCTGCATGGCGGCGAGGGTCTTGACCACGAGCGGGTCACCGCCGAAAGTGAGGCGGGTCCACTCCTCGACAATCTTCTCGGCGCTGAGATTGGGGTCCCATGCCAGGCGTCCGAAACCGTAGAGATTGGCCATGGCTAGCGGACTCCCCAGCCAGTTTGCGTCCAGGCCTACGTTGGCAACGCCCACGAAGCCCCCGGTGGGACGATGGAAGGTTCGGCCCGCCACAAGATCCTTCACCGGAGTTGCGTTGTGCACACCATCGACCTGCATATCAAAGTTCAGCACTTCTTTCCACATCGGGACGAGAAAGCAGAGATGGCGCTGCTGTCCGGTATATTCCTGCGTGATTTGCAGTTCGATGGCTTCATTGGTGCGGCGCAGGCCGGCGAAAAGTGGGGAAGCCGGTTCGCGCACCTGGAAGTCGATCGGGCCATTCTTGATCTGAATGATGACGTTGTCGTCGAACGCGCCGTCCAACGGGTGAAAATTGTCGTAGGCTGCTTTCGCGCGATCGTTTCTTAGGTCGTGCCAGTCAAGATGGTGGTTGTAGACGAAGGCGCGATAGAACACGACGCCGCCATGCGGCTTGAGGGCGCGGGCGATGACATTGGCGGCGTCGGCAGGCGTTCTCCCGTAGGTGGATGGACCGAGTCGCCCCTCGGAGTCCGCTTTGACGACGAAGCCGCCGAAATCCGGAATGTGCCGGTAGATCTCGTCCGCCTTCTTGCGCCACCACTCGGCGACCCGCGGATCCAGCGGATCAAACGTGTCCAGACCGCCGATGACTTTGGGACTGCTCAGATCAACCGAGACGGAGAGTTGCACACCCCAGGGACGGAACACATCCGCGATGCGGCTGACTTGCGCGATGAAACCGTCTTCCAGAATGCCGGGGGCGGCATTCACGTTATTGATCGTGCACCCGTTGATCCCGATCGAAGCCAGCAAACGAGCGTACTGGCCGGCGCGGGTCAAATCGCTGCGGACGTTTCCATCGGCGAAGAAGATGGAAGGTCCGCCGTACCCGCGTTCGATTCGACCGTCGAGGTTGTCCCACTGGTTCACCCAGCGGATCGGAGCATACGGCTGCTGCACTTCTTCGACGGCGGCAAGACTCTCCGCGCGCGCGATCTTGCTCAACAACGCGAACACGCCATATAGAACGCCGCGGTCGTTGGCAGCGGCAACAATTAGACATTCAGATCCGCGGATTTTTGCACTCTTCAGCCAATAGCCGTCGGCTCGCAGGTCTTGAGGCGGATGCAGCGCCGAAGCCAGTGCGTGCAATTGCGTCAGCGTTCCCAGGACGATGGCATGCTCCGGGGACGAGCCGGCATCCACGCGCAAAGTCCTGCCTAACATTTGCGCCACGCCTCGGACCAATTCCTGCTGCGCGGTCTTGAGCACCAAAGAATCGCCGAGCAACACGGTCTTTGCCGGCAATCGCTGGTAGCTCTTCACTGCTTGCGGGCCCAACGGGGAGTAGCGCAGCCAGGCCTCGGCTCCCGTCTCGGCGGCTAGCGGCTGAGATAACGCCGTGGCGCAGAGGAAGGCTGCTCCCAAGACTGCGAACCGCAGCACTACTCTGATGAACCGGGTCGATTGCATCGGCAAGTGGCTTCCTTGAGTACTCGAGTATAAGAGCAGATGGCCGCTCACGCGATTCATAATCAGATTGCTTTTAGTACGCTAGAGGCCTAACATTCGCGGCTGGAGGGCCTGCGATGCCTACGTCCGGCCCGATATACAACCATCTCCTGAAGTTTGCCGCGATTATCTTCCTGGCCACCTCCGCTTTTTCCCAGGCGCTACCCAAATACGATCCCGCAACGGAAACCAAGGTCAAGGGCGTCGTGGAACAATTGAAGCTAGTTCCTCCTTCGGGCGGGAAGCCCGTAGTTTATGCGGTGATGAAGGGCAGCCCGGATGCAGTCGAGGTCTTTCTTTGCCCCAAGAAATTTCTCGACGACATGGGCGTTACGTTCAAAGCGGACGAAGAGATTGAGGTGACGGGCTCCAAGGTCAAACAGGACGGAGCGGACCTGATTCTGGCACGCGAAGTGCTCAAGAGTGGCGAAACGCTGACCCTGCGCTTCAAGGACGGAAAACCGGCCTGGTAGATGTCTGTGCTTCGCGGGCGCCAACTAGGGCGCCCACCTCAGGTTAGATAAACAAGTCACTTGCGTTAATCGGACCCAACATCTTCGGTGTCTAGCCCGCGCACACGGCATGGGATCTGGCGCCAATTTTCCTTTTTTCGCCCACACGCTCTCGCAAGCATGAGCAATAAATTTAGCGTATATGCTATTTAGTGGTAATAAGACGTAGTTATATTTCTAATTACTAGCGTATATGCTAAAATATATGCATGACGTTCGCAGGTCAGATCGCTACCTATCGAGAAAGGGGATTCAGCCGAGAGCAGGCGGAAGTCATCACAATGATGCACGCTGCTGCGGGCGTTCTGTTTCGAGATTTCCCAGACTCTTTTCTATTGTTTGGTGGCGCAGCGTTATTGCTCTTTTACCAGGGCGTCCGCCACTCAGCCGATTTGGATCTGTTGCAGAGAAGGGGTGACCGGCCAACGTCAGAGGCCGTTCAATCGTCAATTGTAAACGGACTCGCCTCGGCAGCCGACGCCTTAAATCTAGGCCCACTCCAAGTGGACGTCTCCAAAGACGATACCGAAATGGAAGTCTTGGTGAAGAGCCGCAATGGCAGCGTCCTCTTCAAAGTGGATATAAATCGGTTTGGATCTGTGCTGGAGAGCGAAGTAGAAGAATACTCAGTGAGCATCGACGAAGCGACTGACGCACAAGTGAAGGCCGCTTCCCGCGACTATATCCTACTTCAGAAAGCGGAGTGTTTTTTGTTGAGAAGAATCGTAAAGGTTCGTGACGCGTTTGACATTCATCAACTGAGGGACGTAGGGGCGACGCTGAGCGGAACGCTTAAGAGTCAGTTGGCCGACACCCTAATGGCCTACGAGATTG
>JADGNP010000215.1 GCA_017883425.1 Candidatus Sulfotelmatobacter sp.
GCCGAAGGCTTGCCCAGGTTCTCCACGAGATAGGAGTAAATTCGCGGGCTGGCGAACGAGGCGGAGCCAAAGATCAATTGAGCGAATGCGCAGTTGAATGCGAAATGCTCTTCGCCGCCCGCCACACGCAACAGCGGATTGATGGCAACTTGAAGCGTCGCCATTCCCGCGCCCATGATGAACAGCGATCCCACCGCAACGTGGTAGGCAGGAAAGAGAGCGAAGCTCAAGGATCCGACGGTGCCGGCGAGGAAAGCAGCAATCATCACGGGTTTTTCCGTAAAGCGTTCTACCCAGAAGCCGGCCGGAATTGACATCACGCCATAGGCAATGAAGAAGGAGAAAGGCAGAAGTGCCGCAGCCGTAAGGCTGACGCCGAAGCTGGTGATAATGTCGGGCACGATCGGCCCCAGGATGTTGGTCAACAGCGACATCACGAAGAATGTCAGGAACACCAAGCCGACCATGTAGCGATTTCGTGCCATTGTCACAAATCCCTTGTTGGTTCTCTTACTACTCTGTCGTCGTAACTTTGGTCGCCAGTTCGAAGCGGCCCGGCTCACGCCCGGCCTGCGCAGCCAGCGCCAGTGTGATCATCTGCACGGGCAGGATTTCCAGGATTTGCCTGATGCCTGGGCCGTGCTCCGCGATACGGCAGCAAGGCAAGGAAGCATCTTTATCAACCAGTTCGGCACGTCCTTCCTGCTGGTGAACGTCGCGGCACAGACGCTGGTTCAAGTCCCGAGTCTTAGCGTCGCCGGCGAAAACGAGCACGAACGTTTCGCTTCCCAGCATTTCAAAGGGCCCGTGCCGGAAAGCGGCGCTGCTCATGCCCTCTGCGTGAAAGTGGTCGGACTCTTTTACGATCAATGCGCCGGTACCGACGGTGGCCAACGAGGCTCCGCGCCCGACCAGAAACAGGTGACGAGTGTTCTTGAGCACCTGGACCAGGGTGTGAACATATTCCTTCCAATCAGCCAGATAGGCGGCCACGGCTGGACAGGCATGCTTCAACTCCTGGCGCGCCCGCCGCAAGTCGCGTTCGCACAGGACATCCCCCAGCCATTTCAGCGCCATGAGTGCGGTCACATAGGTCTTGCAGGACACGGAGAACTCGTTGCCCGCCTGGGTGAGCACGGCGGCATCTGCGTGTTTGGCCAGCGGGCTGTCGGGCGTGTTCGTCACCGCGATCACGGTGCAGCATTTGTGGTTCGTTTGCACCAGTCGCACCATCTCTGCGCTTTGCCCGGACTGCGACACGGCAATAATCAAAGTCTTGGGATCGAAGAATCGATTGTTGTAGTGCACCAGTTCGGAGGTTTCGACCATGAGGGCAGTAAAGCCGTGGCTGATGAGCTCCAGGTTCAGCGGATGAAGGGCGTGGAACGAAGAGCCCATGCCGGTGAGCACGACTCTTTGGAACTTGCCCTTGTTCAGTCGCGCTGCCACGTCCTGCAGCGGCTTCGACGTTTCCAGGGTGGCGAGAGTGTTCTCCAGAGCCTGGGGCTGATGAATAATGTCCCGAAGATATTCGCCTTCGATCATCGCGAGATCTTCAGGCATGGTGTCCTCCCTCTGGAGCGAACCGGTGATGCCACACCCGCGCAGCGCCGATCAGGTTTGCGTCCTCGCCTAAAGAAGCCAGCGTCAGATCCGTTTTTTCGCACGGCACATAACGGCAGCACCGGCATATGGTTTTGCGAATTTCTTCCAGAAAAAGAACAGCGCTCTTCATCACGCTGCCCCCGAGCACGATGGCGTCGGGCGTAAACAGCGTGACCAGATTGGCCAAGCCAAGGCCCAGGTAGCGAGCCTCCCGGTCGACGGCTTGGAGGGCTATCTCATCTCCCTCTCGCGCGAGTTCACAGAGCCGCTTGGCCGTCAGGTTGTCGCGGTGCGGGTAGTCTTTCGGCATCCTGCTCTCCACCCACGAGACCATCGCCGGACCCGCAGCCAAGGATTCCCAGCATCCGTGAAAGCCACACATGCAGAGCGGCCCGGAAGCGTCGATGACATGATGGCCAATCTCCGGGTGAGCCCCATCTACTCCACGATAAAGATGTCCGTCCAGAACGATTCCTGCACCGATACCCGTCCCGACAGTCACGTAGATCAGGCTCTTCTTGTTTTTTCCTGCGCCCCACGCGGCCTCCGCAAGAGCCGCAGCATCGGCATCGTTCTCCATGGCGACGCGCACACCGAATATTCGAGCCAGGTCCACGACGGGATTGTTGCCGCGCCAGGCTGGAAAGAAATTGACTTCCCCGATCTCTCCGGTAAAAGGATCGATAGGACCGGTGCTTCCAATCCCAATGCCAGTCAGTTCGGCACCAGCCGCTATCACCATGGCACGCAACATATGCTCGATGCGCACCAGCGCCTCTGCATAGCCGCGCTCCGCATCCGTCGGACACTCCGCGCGAGACCGCACACGGCCGTCGTCATCCACTACTCCCACCGCGATTTTTGTACCGCCGATGTCAACTGCACCAATCATGCGTAGTCTTTCCCGACCAGGTTCTACTTCCACTCCACGATGGCCGCTTCGTAGGGTTCCAGGTCCATCTTCCAGTTGAAGCCTTCGACAGGAAGCGCTTTGGAACTCTCAGGTCCAATCTGGCGGATGGATTTCACCGGCAACGATGTGGAGATCGTCACCTTGTACGCCTGCGCACTGTGATTCACGACCACGGCATAACCGCGACCGTCTCCGCGCAACGAAGTCACTTCCACTGATGGCTGGTCGCTTTGAAAGGCGCCCTTCACGCCGGTCCAGTTGCGGAACGCCTCGTAGATGCGATGGGTGCTCTCTGGTTTCTCAAATGCGGACGGAGTGTTCGCAAGATAGGTTTCGACCGGATATGCCGACAGCAGCGTTTTCCCTGCGCCGATGGTGTTCGCGACGAGTGCAGGCCTTCCGTCCTGGTCCTCGGCAATCACTTTTCCACCCTTAATCTCGAGCAACGAACCCCACATACGCGGGTTCGCACCCGGAACGGAAAAGTGGAAAGTGTCGCCGGGCTTCAGGCCGCCAAAGGGCTCGACGATTTTCAGCGTGACTTCTGAGACGACCGCGGTATCCACCAGCCGCGCACCGAAAATGGTTTCCATGTCGGGGATGGCAGCGTCAGCGGCAACTGAGGCATAGAGGAAACCGCCCCCTTCCACATACTTTCTCGCTTTCTCATAGAAGTCAGAATGCACGTGCGCGATAACGCTGGCTGTGCTCGTTAATGGAGATGGCAGGAACAGCATCGGCCGTTTCGCCCAGTCGTCATACTCGCGCGGGAAATCCGCTTTCAGGCCCGCGCGGTGGGCGAGGATGAAGGAGTTCAACGCGGAACTCATCAACCATTCGTTGTCAGCACCGGTACTCGGCGGAGCCTGACCGGGCATGGCATCGCCGTCGAAGGTGGAAACGTAGGGCGTGACCTCAGGACCGGTCAGGCCGAAACGCGAAAAGTCTCCATGCGTTCGCGCCCATTCGCCGGGGATGAGAATGGCGACCTCGGCGGGCGCAGGCTTCACTCCAGTGAGATCCAGCTGACTTACAATCTTCGAAAATTTCTTGAACTCGGTAGCCAGCGGCTTGTCCTGGCGGTCCCATGTCGTCATTCCCCAGCGCGTCTCCTGCGGAGTTCGTAGGTATGGCGCCTTGTGAAATTGCTCGGGGGAAGCGTCTGTGTAGCACCAGAGATCTACGCCAATCGATCCTGCCGCCAGGCCTGAGTACACTTGCAGGCGATCGTAAAGGGCCACTCGCTCGGGTGAATATTGTGCGGTAGAGCCGCCCATTTCGTGGATCATGGCGGGACGCCCGGCACCGCTCGACAGCGCAATCTCGAAGGCGGCGCCGTAGGTTCCGCGCTCGGAAAGCATGGGATCAGGAAAAAGGTCGGAGCTATAAATCGTGAAGGGATGCACGCTGAAGAAATCGACTTCTTTCGCAATGTTGTCGGGGCGGAATGGCCCATGGCCGGTTTCTTCTCCGCTCGTTCCGACCACGATGGCGTGGAGTTTGTCCTCGCGGCGAATCGCACCGGCAATCAGGCGAGTCCAGTTGATGGCCATCGCGTCGGTAGTCTGTGCTTGCACAATCCAGAACGGAGGCTCATCGGTCAGGTCCCAGGCGATGATCGCGCTCTCGTTGGCGTAGCGACGGCCAAACTCAGCCGCGAGATTCGTCTCGAGCCGCAGCATTTCCGGATCTGAGTGGGGATGCCGTCCGTGCCGCCAGGGCACGTCCCAATATGCCTCGCCCACTTCGCCGCCGATAAATAAGGATGGGTGCAGGTAGATCTGATACTTGTGCGCGAGCGAAATGAAGTAGTCGAGCTGCTGAAATGCAACCGGGTTGTAGTCTCCAGGACGGGGCTCAAACCACGCCCACATCATGTCGAAGCGGACGATGCTGTAGCCCAGTTCATGCATCTTTGCGAAATCGGCTTCAATGTCCTTCGGGTCCCATTGAACCGGCCACTGCATGGCCGTCTTGGCCGGAACCCAATGCGCTCCCACGGGCAGGAACCGTTTACCGTCGCGCGTGAAGTACTGGCCATCGAGGTGAACCGGCGGCAACTTCCTCACGGTTGCAGTTGTGGTTGCCGTGGGACTCGCCTGCTGACCGAAGCTGGGCCGTAGCTGCAACCACAGCAGCACCCAACAGGCGATCGTTCCAATTCCCGCTAACCGGAGCACTCTCATGTTCTGCACCGTGCTTGCCTCCTGCTTTCTGCGCTCACAGTCCTACTGACGCACTTCGATCTCGTCGATAAAGGTCCAGCCCGCATCCCATCCTGGCTTCACCTGAAGCTGCACATAGCGCCCGTTTACGCCGGTCAAGTCCGTCAGGGTGTACCACCTCGACAGATTCTCATCGCCCGGCGACGGCCTGTTCACCGTACCCACCGCCGTGAAGTTCACGTTGTCCTCAGAAACCAAACAGGTAAGCTGCTTTGGCAGGAAAATCCCCGACGGCTTGTCCTGGAGCCAGTCGCTGCGAATTTCCTTGATCACTTGCGTGGCGCCGAGATCGATGGTGAATGAATAGATCTTCGTGGTGGCCCTGCCCTGCCACGCAGGATCGGCATAGTTCGTCGAGTCCAATATCCCGTCGGTCAACTCAACGCCTGCGGTGTCGGGATAGCTGGCATTCGCGGGCATGTTCGCCGTATACGGCTTGTCCAGCGAAATGTTGGTGGGATACAGGTGCGGCTCCGGCGTCGTTGCCGTTGTTGGATTGCTTACAGCGGACTCATTGCCGGCCGCGTCGAACGCCTTGATGTCATAGGTGTACGTGGTACTGGAATCGAGTCCGGAATCGACGTGGGTCGTCGCGGCGTCGTACAGCGTAGTCACATGCCTTCCGTTGCGGCGGACTTTGTAGCCAACCACACCCATATTGTCCGTCGAGGCAGTCCAGGTGAGGCGAATCCTCGTGGAATCGAGGGCCACGCTGTTCAGGTCCGCCGGCCTCGTCGGATGTACGGACTCAACTTTCCCGGTCGTGAGGTAATTCAGATACGTCTGGTAGTACAGCGGATTTACTTGCTGCGGACTCAAATAGTGATTGAAGCTGAAGCTGAGATAACTACTGACGTAGGGCTGCACCGCGCGCATGTCATTCACGATGGAATGGATCGCCTGAGGTTCACTGTCCAGATTGAAGGTTTCTGTGTCGGCCCAGAACTGCATGCGGGGGCGGGAATTGTGAATCGCATTCCCGACGGCACTGAACCAGTCGGGCAGTTGCTTTTTCGTGGCGTGCGCTACGCCCACTCCGTCCTGCAGCGCCAGGATGTCGATGGGGCTGCGTTTCAGAACGTACTCCCACATGGCTTGCCACTGCGAGGGTGAAAGATCCGCCGTTGTGTTGAAGAACGGCGAAATCACGATCGGTTTGCCTGGCGTGAGCTTGTGGATGTGATTACCCACGGTTCGGTAGAACGCCACCAGGTTGTCCCACTCTGCCTGAGTGCTCTCAACGTTATCCACTTCGAACCCGAGATACCACCCGGTCAGAGATGGGTGATGGCCGTAACGCTTCCAGAGGTCGTCGGCCAACACGTTGGCCACCTTGGCCTCGTTGTTGAGCCAAGTCTTGTCGGTGAGGTATATGGTCCACCAGCCGTCGTTGATCTGCAGGCCCAGGTACACGTGTGCGCCGCTGGCGTCAGCGGCATCAAGAGCTCGATCGACCACGTCATGCTTCGTATTCTGCCTATAGCCGGCGACTCCGGAGGGATAGATCGTGGTCTTCTCTTTGCTGTCGGCCGTCCACTGTATGACCATCTGATCGAGCCGAGCGTCTCTCATGTAGTGGAACTCGTGGCGCCACTGTTCTAAAGTCCACGCGTCACCTAGAGCTGGTTGCAGAAACGAACCACGCAGCGTGGGACCGGAGCAAACCTGCGCTACGCTCGATAGAGACGTCAGGAAGATGAGCGCCGCGACCATCGAATATCTCGCACGCATCGACATTCTCACTCCCTTCGCGCTTCGGGTCTGTGAACGGAACGACGCTTCGCGTGACCCACCAACCGGCGACGTCAGGTTGTCCAAGTAGAGCATGCCAACACGGAAACATCATATGTATATATGTTGTCAATCTCTATTTTTCGAGTTGAGCCCAAGAGCAAGCAAGGCTTCCTCGGAAATCCTGCGTACATACATTATGTTTGTTACACTTACAAACTTCTTGTTGCTTTAGTCGAGGTCGTCTGGATGGCCTCGAAAATCTCGTTTCCAACAACATGTAACCGTTGTATACTATGTGCGCATGTTCGCTCGACAATCGATCGCTCCCGCCCCCAAAGCGGAGTCTCTGGGCTTGACCCTCGACAATGCGAGTTTCGTCCCCTACTACGAGCAAATCGTGGACCGGGTACGCACTCTGATCAAAGACGGCATGCTTCACGAGGGAGAGGTCTTCTGCTCGGAGGGCGAAGTTGCCCGCACGCTCGGTATCAGCAAGATGCCCGTCAGGCAGGCATTTCAGAAACTCCGCTCCGAAGGCCTACTGATCATGGCCAAAGGTAAACGGCCGATCATTGGCTCCGGACGCGTTCCTTGGGATTTCCAGCAATTGCGTGGCTTCAGTGAAGAGATGCGGCGGCGCGGGTTGGTCCCTTCCGCGAAGGTCTTGGCTCTTGCACTCGAAGAGCCAGATCCTGAGACGGCGCAAGCCCTCAAGCTCGCCGCGGATGAGAAGACATACTGTTTGCGGCGCCTTCGATTCGTGAACAAAAAGCCGGTGGCCGTCGTCACCAGTCATCTACCCGCTCGCCTTTTCTCCGGAATTGAGAAACAAGACCTGGCCAGGCAGTCCCTGTACCACGTCTTCGAGAATGTTTACCTGCGGAAGCTCCATTGGGCGGAGGAAGTGATCGGCGCGGTCACCGCCGGCGAAGAGGAGGCGCGCATTTTGCAGACATCGCCCGGTAGTGCTCTCCTCTCGATCAAGGAAACGACCTACGATGCGCAGCGTATCCCGATTGAATACAGTGTCTCGCTGTTGCGGGCTGACCGCTACACCGCCTCCGTCATATCAGTTCGCAAGACCTAAGTGCTGAACCTCGTCGCGGGTTGTTGAGTTGGAACGCTCTCGCAGTCTCAAAATCGCGCCACTGGATTTCGCCCGCGTTCCGCACGAATCGTGCCAGTTATTGTGAACCGGGATACAGCGCGGTTCAGGAAGAGACCAAAACCGGACCCGGTCTTGGCTCAGCCGGCTTCGCCACGCCGGCGGGTTGCAGGCGACCCCTCAGCAACTGCTCCCCGCGTGCGAACAACTCCTCCTTGGAAATCTTGCCGGCATCGACATCGGCTAGGATCGATCTTTGGGCTACGTAATCTTTGTTGACGATACCTGCTTTGCTCTGCAGCATCCGCCACGCTTTGCGACGCTCGACGCAGAACAGTACGAGCTGCCGCGAGATCGCCCGGTACTCGACGTCTCCTTTCGCGCCCTGGACTGTGATGGTGACGCCGAAATCGGGGACGTAGGAGCGGTGTTGGGGAAGCAGGTAGCGGCGATACACCACATCCTGCTGAGTAATGCGGACGAGCATGTTTTCCAGCGGGATGAGCTTGTCCGCCTGGTCGCTTTTGATCTTCTTGAAGTGGTTGCGGAATCTGGCCTCGGTAAGGCACCAGTGGGCGACGGTATAGCGCGAAACCTCTTCTGCGCCTTTCGCCTTCGACTCGTACCAATCCTTATCGAGCGAGGGATTGCCCTTGAGATCGAGCGTTTCCGGATAGGTTTCACCGAGCCGCGGATTGAAGACGAACTCCGGCGCGCCCCGCGAGTCGCGCACGCGCTGCGCCTGGATAAGCGCCATGTCGTCGCCCACGCCATGTTCCGGCTGGCAGGTCGAGAAGCACTGCAAGAATGCGGTTCCGCGATACTCGAGGCCATCGAGAATCGCCCGCAACAACTTGGGTGGGTTCGCCAGCGAGACCTGCGCCACGAACGGAGATCCATGCCCCGCCAGGAACGTCTCGGCGACTGTCTTCTTTTCGATGGTCTTGCCCTGGGTCGCCGTTCCGAAGACATTCATGTCATTGCCACCTGGCATGGGCGTCGAATCGGAGTTTTGTCCTCCGGTG
>JADGNP010000216.1 GCA_017883425.1 Candidatus Sulfotelmatobacter sp.
CTTACTCTTCGCTTTCTTCTTCGCCATTGCCCCGTACTCGGATTCCCTTGGATTTGTGAAACGTCGTCCAAAATACAGAGGGCGCGCCCTCAAGGCGCGCCCGCTGCAGAAGATTTCTTGTTTCTTGACTCTATATATCAAGAATATCAAATTGCTAAGGGTAAAGTGGACATTTCCTGAACTTTATATTCCCCATCGTCGCAATCACTTACGTTGATTCGGTCCCTTTTCCCCTCTTGACAAGGATCTTTCTGAAGTCGAGTCAGGCCGCTTTGATCCGCTCCAGCAGAGCAAAATCTCGCCTTGTTTTTGGGTTGCTCATTGCGCAACACTCGCATTCCTTTGAATCTCTCCACCCTCGGCCTGGAAAACTAAGGGTGCACCCCTAATGGCGCACCCTCTACAAGAGATTTCTTTGTTCTCACTCTCTATTTCAAGAATATCAAATTGCTAAGGGTAAAGTGGACATTTTCCAAACTTTCTATTTCCCATCTTCACAGTCACTTGCATCGACTTGGTCGCTTTCCCCCTCTTGACAAGAATTTCTATGGATCGAGTCAAGCCGTTCCATCAGCCCCACCTCGATCAGAATCTCACTCAATAGGTCCAAAACCACCGGAGTACACCGCCGCACCGTCTTCTCGTTGCAGTGCAACAGCTTCGCTGTGCCCCAGCGGTCGTGCTCCTGCAGGATATGCCGCGCGATGAGCTGCCGCGAGAATTCATCCAGCCGCTCCAGGCACTTCTCCATGTCATGCACGAAGATGACGCGGTCCTCAAACGTGACCACGGTGTACGAAGTCACCTTCGCGCGAAAGAACTCCCGTCCCAGTAACGAAGGCAGCCGTCCTGTTTCTATCGAGTAGCGCATGTAGCGCCGCAACATCGCAACCGTTCGTCCCCGATAAGTTCGCCGCTCCCGTTCGCGATCCTCCTCCACCGCCCCATATGACTCGATGGGTGCCCCATTTCCCGCGTTCTTTGCGGGAAGTGGGGATGTTGCCGGTGCCCCATCTTTCATCGCCAAGGTCGGGTACCGTTCATCCGGTCCCGTCGGTGTCTGCGCCCCCTCCGTTGGAAACGAGTGCGCCGGCAGGTGTCCTCTCACTGGTTTGTCGTCTGTATGTCGCGTCCGCCGCGGAAATCCAGCGCCCGCTCCAATTTCGGGCCGCTCCGCCTCGGCCGCGATCTCAATCACGTTGCTCACGCCACACCTCCCGCCGCTTCAAAGTCCTTCGAGTCATCAACGCCGATTTCGAACTCATGGTCTTCGACCGCCGTGTGGGGATGCACCGGAAGGATTGGTCTGCGCGGTTTCACCTTCGGCGCGGGTAAGTCCGCTACTTTGGGCTGGCACTTGTCGCAGTAGACGGTTCCCGCGCCACGCTCTCGCACCCACAAGCTTCCGCAGTGCTCGCAGTATTTCAATTCCACCCCTACTTCGTTTTCCTTTTTGCATTCATGATCGCTTCTCATCACTCCTCCAGAGTTTTGAATTCAGTATCTGATTGCTCTGCCTCTTGCGCCGTCCTCCGATCACACCTAGCCTGAAGGTTCACGACTCAAGAAAAAAACCCTGCGCCGATTCCCCGCGAATTGCGGGAACCGAACGCAGGGCTCGTTTCTCTTACGATGACCTGCTTGAGCTATTTAGTTTTATGGAGTCCTAGAAAATGTCCCCATCGCCCCGTGATCCACTTCTGTTCGCCGCCAACTCTCTCTGCTTCTATAGCTTGTGCGCGCTCTCGTCGTCTGCTCCCCCGCCATGCCGCTGGTGGAAGTAGCCTTCCTCGTAGCCCGACTTGAGCACGCGTCCGTTTTGCATCACTACACTCACTCGTCCCGTGAAGCTGAGCGACAACAGCAGGTGCTCCATCGACGCCGACAACACTTCGGCCGACTTCACCTTCCTACGAAATTCGCCGAAGTTCTTCTCCTCATTTGAGTTATCCGGGTGACTGATCATTGCTTTCTACCATAGAGCATATGGGCCTCTAGGATGCGGCGATCCTATAACTGTGGATTTTCTCAGTCAAGGTTGGATATACCAACGCGGCCTGTGGAAATCTTCCGGACTTAGCGCCGTGCTATAAAGCGGTGCTATACTCCGGGCCATGAAGTTCAAAATCCTGCAAGATAACCTTCGCAAGGTGCTCTGGGAGCGCATCGAAGCAGGCGAATTGACCGGGCTCCGGCTCGCGCAGCAGACCGGATTCAAGCAGGCCCACATCTCCAACTTCCTGAACCGGAAGCGTGGCCTAAGCCTGGAAGGCATGGACAAAGTGCTCGCTGTCCAGCATCTTTCCGTGCTCGATCTGCTCGATCCTTCCGAAGTCAACAAGCGCGCCTCCATCCTGCCTCCCAGCGCCGACGAATTTGAAAACGTTCTGCTCACCGACGCCTCCACCGCTGCCACCCAGCCTCTTATCACCAGCATGCACGTGAAAGAGATCCTCAAGTTCAAGAAGAGCTTCCTGCGCAAGCTGAAAGCCGAAACCGAAGGCGATCGCTTAAGCTGGCAGCGCTTCCTGCTCATCAAGGTCGATGCCAAGGAAGCCATGAGTATGTATCCACGGCTCATGCCCGGGGCAACGCTCTTGATCGACCGCCATTACAACGCACTCAAGCCTTATCGCAAAGGCGAATTCAATATGTACGCTGTTCTGAAAAACGATACTTGCACTGCTAGATACGTCGAAGTCGCCGGAAATCATCTCATCCTGCGCCCCCACAACCAGTCCTCGCCGATCGAAGTCGTGACCATCGAAGACGGCAAGACCGCCGCCGATTACCTGGTCGGCCGCGTCTGTCACGTAGGACTCGAAGCGTAATCGAAAATGATCTCGACGGGTGCCCCACCCCTGTCGCGCCTTTTACGACAGAGCCTGCCCTGAGCCAAGTCGAAGGGGTGGGGATTTTGAATTCCATGACGAGGAATGACCCGCTCAGCAGAAGTCTGTTCGACGTCGTCCCAGTTACTTCAAATCCGCCAGGTCGGCGTACAACTGCTGCTCGCTGAAGCCCTCCGGCGTGGTCTTCTTTCCCGTCAAGTAGTCCTTGCTCAGGATCGCGTAGGCTTCGTCGCAGTACACTTCCCAGAAAGACCATGTCATCGACTGCAACGCTCCCCAGGTCACGACGGTGACGCCGCGAACGTCGTAAGCGACCACGGGGATAGCATGTCCTCCCCAGGAACCGGGCTTGCCGTCGCCGGTCGGGCCTCCCGGAGGCACGGACCACGGCTTGTGATTCTGGGTTTGGGCTTGCGCGCTGATGGGCAACTGCACCCCGATGTAGCAGCCTTCGAAGATGTAAACCGAATCCATGATGTGGTTGTGGTTGGCAGGTTCGAGCGCGACATAGGCGCCGATCTTGTGGCCGGCGATGCCGGTTTGCCGCCAGTAATTCAGCACGTCGACTTCGTTCGCGCCATTGTCATTGGCCCCACTCACGGGATTGTAGCCAGTGACGGCCGAGTACGCGGCCACGATCTGCTTGTCGGTCGGCGTTGCCATCTTCTTGCCAGCGTTCGCCGTCCATTCCATGATCAGGTGTCCGGCGGCCGCGCAGGTGCAGTCGCCGATCTGATCGTTGTCCATCATGCCCCAGGCGTGCACCTTGGAGGTGAGATCAAAACTCGCGGGCGGCGTCGGCAGCGCCGGCGTGATGTAAGAGGCCAGCAGCAGCGCCCGCGGATCATGCCGTGCCACCGCCTTGCCCAGCTTAAGTTTGCGGGTATCGATCTGCGTCGGGTCGGATTTCATGGTGACGCCCGTTCGTGCGTCCTGCAATGCAGGTTCCAGTTTCTTCACAGCCATAGAAGTCTCCTTTGGTGAGAGTTGAATTTGCAGATGCGAAAAGGGTCCGCCCGCTCGCAGGCATGTCTTCGCGAACGGGAGTTACTGAGGGGAAGAAATCGGGCAGAATGTTAGCCCTGAACGCAGGCGAGATCGAGCGCGTTCCGAGAGTTGTTACGAAAAACGAACAACAAAACCGCCATCAACGTCCTTATCCTTGGCAGCTTTCGTTGGTTGCCCTCCCTTTAGCGCTCCTCTGGCTTAGGTTTTGACGCAAAAAAAGGCTTCTTTGCATCACCTGGCCCGTGCGCGAAAACGTTGGTCCTAGAAGTTGAACTTGAACGCCAGCTGAACCTGGCGCGCGCCCACCGACGTGTATCCGATCTGCCCGAAGCTGGGATCGTCGACCGTCGTGCCCGGTGTCCCGAACACGGGATGGTTGAACGCGTTCTGCGCCTCAATGCGAAACTCGAGGTTCATCTCCTCGCGCACCGGGAATTGCTTCCCAATGGACAAGTCGGTCGTAAACGTCCACGGACTCCGCACCCCTCCGTATGCCCGGGGAGCGTTCCCCAGCGTGAAGGGGGCCGGTTTCTGCAACACGCTGTTGTCGGAAAAATAGTTGAACATCCAATCCGACCCGTGATTCCGCTGAGGCTTGCCCACCATCTCGGGCCGCTGCGAGCCATAGGTCGGCAAAGAGGTTCCGTCGGCCAAGCCGAATGTCAGCGGCCTTCCGTCGGCGATGCGCCAGATTCCGCTCGTCTTCCATCCGCCCAGGATCCCGTTCGCCCAGCGTGGCAGATTTCCGAGGAACATGCGCCCGCGGCCGAACGGCAGATCGTAGCTGTAGCTGAATTGCGCCACGTAGGGAATGTCGAACGTTGACAGGCTGCGTTCGAGCCACGGCTTGTTCGGGTCCTGCAAGCTGGTGAAGCTGCCTAGCCAGACCACGTTGTCGTCGGCGTTCGATGAATCGTCAATCGACTTCGACCACGTGAACGTCGCCAGGAACTGCAGTCCGTTTGAGTAACGCTTTTCTGCCGACACCTGCAGTGCGTGATAAATAGAACTCGCGATCAACTGAGAGTCGGTCGCAACCGACGTGAATTGCGGAAAGGGAAGCAACAGCTGAGCAAGCGATACCTGGTCGCTCGATAATCCGCTGTTGGGGTCGGTAATAACCCCGAAGAAGGGGTTGGCCACCGGGCTGTTGAGGCAGGGGATGGTAAGAATCGGGGTGCATGGATTATCGGGATGAGCGGCCGTCGTTGGCAAGCTCTCGATCCACGAACCGAGATGGTTGAACGCGTAGCTCGTTCCGCTGAACGGAAGGTGCGTTCCTTTCTTCCCGATGTACTCGGCATTGATCACCATGTTCCCCGGCAACTCGCGTTCGAGGCCCAGGCTCCAGCTCTGCTCATAGGGCGTCTGGTTCGCACCAGCCGTGCGCAGCGGACCGTTCGCGCCAAGTCCCACATCGTTCATCAAGCCGAGCGTATTTCCCGCCGGTTGTATCAATCCGTTGGGATACGGGTTGCTCAAACGCAGCCAAGGAGTGTCGCCATGATTCAGATAGGTAGGAATCACGTTCGTGGATTGGTTAAAGCCAGCGGACCCAAATGGCACGACTCCCGTAACGCCTGAGCGCGATTGTCCGTAGTAAATTCCATAACCGCCGCGGACAACCATCTTCGGAACGAACTGGTAGGCAAAGCCGAAACGCGGCTGAATGTCATTCCAGTCAGTGACGTAGTTCTTGCGCTGACCCGGTGTAACGAAGACCTCGCCGCCGAGAAGGCTCTTCGTGACGTCTTCTCCGCTCACAGGATCGGTATAGGTGAAGCTTCCGTTGTTCAGCGGGCTCGTTACGGTGGTATCAAACCAGTTCTGCCGGTTATAGCGATCCGTACGTGGCAGCGTGACCTCATAGCGCATTCCCAGGTTCAACGTCAGTTTTGGAGTCGCCTTCCAATTGTCCTGAACGAAGAAGCCATATTGATAGTTCGTGGTGGCCGGGCGGTATTGAAGCTCGTAATACGAGTTTCCGCTCATATTGCCCATGAGGAAGCTGGCAAGATCATCGCCGCCGCAACCGGCAACGTCACTCGGACAAGACGACGAGCCGTTCTCGTCGAAGCTGAAGATGCCGTTCGCCGCATTCGTCTGGATGTAGTTGATCTGATGAATGCGCCCGTCGAAGCCGAATTTCAGTTCGTGCGACTTGTAAACCTTGTCGAGCGTTGCCGTCAGCGTTCCCGTATCCTGCCCCAGCCGCATGTTTTGGTACGTATCGCTGCCCGTGTACTGAGGTCCCGCGGATTGATGCAGATCCAAATAAATCGTCGGCACACCCTTGAAGCCATTACTGTCGAGATACGACGGGAACCCGAGTGTGCCCAAAGGATCATTGACTCCCTGCGGGTTGTATGCGCTGTTGTGCCATACCCCGCGGGTAAAGCCCAACGTCATATTCATCAGCAACGTGGGAGTGAACGTGTGCGTCTCGGTCAGGGCAAACAGGTGCGCATTGCTCCATCCCGGCCCGGGCTGGCAAGGATCGGTGAAATTCTTAAAGCAATTGATACCGTGGCCCGTGCTGTACTGGTACGAGAATTTTCCGCTGAGTAGATCACTCTGGCCGAATCGATGATCGATCTTGATATCAAACTGCCGATTCGTGCCCTGAGTGGGACCCGAACCGAACCAGTTCTTGTAAATCGATCCGTTTGGAATGTTCGGCTCGGGGAAATAGCTGAACATCTTTAGCGCCACCGGATCGATCAGATTCCCCGCAACACCAGGAGCCGGCTGGGAGCTTGCGGGAGGACAGGGACGCCCGGTCTGTGCGAACAAAAACGCAGCATCGCAGCCGGGACTGATGTAGGTGCCGATATTGTTAAACGGAATGTAGCTATTCGCGGTGTTCGACACCGCGCCTCCGGTATTAGGGTCGTTGTAGCGGAGATACGGATCCCAGATCTGCCCTTGTGCGACGCTGCAAAGGCCGTTTTCATCGAACGTTCCTTGCCATTCCGAACATAGTTGGCCAAAGTCGCCCGACCGCATTACGTCGGTGGGAACCCCCGCGGTCGCCGAAGACTGACCCGTTTGGCGCGAGGCGTCGTAGTCAAAGAAGAAGAACGTCTTGCCCTTGATAATCGGACCGCCGATCGTGCCGCCGTAATTATTGCGGCGCAAAGCCCCTTTGGGCTGGGGCGTGCCAGTAATGGCCGCGTAGTAGTCGTTGAACCAGCTGTTGGCGTCCAGAGACTGGTCGCGCACAAAATCATAGACGCTGCCGTGAAACTTGTTCGTGCCTGAGCGCGTGATCATGTTCACGACGGACGCGCCCGAGAATCCGTACTCCGCGCTGAAGTTTGTCTGTTCGACTTTGAACTCTTCGATCGCCTCCGGGGACGGCAGATAGGCTGCCATCGTGATGCCGCCATTCGGTTCCGAGTTCGTTATCGAAGCGCCATCGGCCAGAATGTCAGATGTCGATCCGCGGCTGCCGTTCGAAACAAAATTCGTGTTCGTGCAATTTGCACCGCATTGGTCATCCATCTCCGTGACGCCCGGCGCCAGCGAAGTCAGGTTGACGACCTGGCGATCGATCAGAGGCAGGTCATTGATGAACCGGCGGTTGATGACCTGGCCAGTCTCCGCGTCCTGCGTCTGGATGGTTTGCGCTGACGCCTCCACCTGAACGGTCTGACTTGCGCCAGCCACTTTCAGAGTCAGATTCGCCGTGGCGTTCTCGTTGATGTCGACTTTGAACTTGGCGCTCGCCTTCTCGAAGCCCTTAGCCTCCGCCGACACCGAGTACACGCCAGGCGGGGTCGACCGGAACAAGTACCGCCCGCTGCTGTCCGAGGTCGTGGTAAACGCGTAGCCCTTTTGTTGATCGGTAAGGACGACCCTGGCTCCCTCCACCAAGGCCCCGGTGGTATCCGTCAGTTCGCCGCTTACAGTGCCGAAGTAGCCCTGGCCGAAGAGCAGGGCAGGAAAGGCAATCACCGTTGCGAGGATCAAAGTGCCGGCTAGCATCCGTCGGTAGTTGGGGTGAAGTACTGCAGCGGATAAATACATCTTGCCCTCCTTGGTCGCAGTGGAACGCATACGACCCCGTGATGTGTCCGCAAAGGCGGTTTTGCAGAGATATTAAACCGATTTAATATTTCGCGCCAGCGAGAAGATACCGACTACCTGTACCACGAATCCGGAGGGTTACCGGGGTGGTCCCACCGCCCCGTTTACTGCACGAACGTCAGCACCGTGGCCCCGGCGTACGGAATCGCGGAACCGATGGGCGTGAGCCCTCCGGTCTGGGGATCGATGCTGAAAGCCAGCAGGCCGCCCGAACCCGTCGTGTACAGAAAGCGTCCGGCAGGATCGGTGGTGAGCGGGCCTCCGTGAATCGCGAACGGCGAGCCGGAAAGTGGAGTCAGCACACCGGTCGTTGGGTTGATGCTGTAGCCGGAAATGGTGCCGTCCATCGCGTTGGAGGCGTAGAGAAAGTTATTGACCGTGGCCAGCGCGATCGGGCGGTTCCCCGCCGCGAATGGCGAGCCGGGTATAGGATTCAGCGCGCCACTGGACGCCACGATCGAGAATGCCGCGATCTGCCCAGTGGCCATCAGCCCGGTGTAAACAAAGCTGCCGGTCGAGTCGACCACGATTTCACTGGGTTGTGTGTTGCCAACGTAGCCCGGAATCGTGGCGAAGGGCGAACCTGGGACTGCGTTGAGCGCTCCTGTGCTCGCATCGATCGTGAAGGCCAGGACGTTGCC
>JADGNP010000217.1 GCA_017883425.1 Candidatus Sulfotelmatobacter sp.
AGCGCTGCGCCACCCAGAAGAGAGACTCGGACCGAGGTTTCGGAATGCGGTGGGTGCTACTCGCCGTACATGTCGGCGAGATACCTGGCCAAGTCGGACTCAAACTGGCCGTAATCGGAGTGAATCGTGGCTCGCAAAGCGGCTTCGGGGGAATTGCCCTGACTGATGCGCTGCAGGATGCGCTGGATGTCGCTCATGCCGTACGAATCGTTGATGTAGGACACGGCGGCCAGCGATTCGGCGTAAGCCACATAGGCTTCACCGCCGGAGAAATGCTGGAAGCTTCCTTCCAGGGCATTGAGCGGAATATTGCGTTGCGCTTTGAAGAGCAGAGAGAGTTGGTGTCCGGCGCCGCCGAGACTCCTTGGCTCAAGGAGCTGGGCGACACCTTCGTGCAGCCAGGGCGGGCAGCGGCCCCCGGAAAGCTGCGTAATAAAGGAGTGAGCCAGTTCATGCTTCAGAACGTGCGCCAGTTCCGGCGTCATGGAGCTCAGACCGCTGATCGGGATGCGCAGCTTGCCGTCATTGATCGCTCCCGACCAGGTGGGGGCGTGGGTGACGTCGAAGAAGGCTTGCTCGGTGTACAGGGTTACAAGAATGTTGTCGCGAGGCGGATTGCCGAGATCGCGAACCAGGTCGTCATAGTCGGATTCGAGCGCAGCCAGGATTTGTCCGCGAAGGGCTTCAGAAGTTTGTTTGCCCTCATAGTGAAGAACAAAATGGCTGCTCTCGCCCTGGGCGAAATCGGACTCGACCGTCTGCTCGCGCTGGGCCTTGGCCAGGAACTGCTGGACAGTCGCATCGGGGCGCAACTCGAGGGAACGCTTCCAGGAGGTGACGGCTTCCCGGGTGCGATCCGAAGCGAACTGGGCATAGCCGAGCATGGTGTAGGCGTCGGGCGAATTGGGCGCAGCCCGTGCGGCGCGCTGGGCATAGGGCAGCGCCTGGGCGGCGTTTCCGGTGCGGACCAGCAACGCGGCGTAATAGATAAGGATGGTGGAATTGTCCGGCTGGAAGCGGAGGGCGCTCTCGAAATATTGCCGAGCCTGGGCGATGTTGCCGTGTTCGAATTCAAATTTTCCGGCGATAAAATCGGCCGTGGCGCTCAACTCGACGTTGCCTTTGCCTTCCAGGCTGGCGAGAACGTCCGAGTTGACTTTGCCTTCCTTAATGATTTTGGCGACGAGATCACCCTCATTCGCAAGGCTGTCGGCGGGAGTAAAAGCGGGAAGATCGGCGACCTTCGCAGTTCCCGATGCGGCATGAGCAGGCATGCCTCCGGCATCGACGTGATCTACGACAGATTTAGGGATCGCGTAGGAGTCGTCGCCGACGTCGTATTCGTAATGATTGCCGTTTTCGCGGACGTGATCGGCTACGATGGTGCGGCCATTCTTCAGGTGGATGGTGTCCGCCCGTGCACCATCGAGGGCAAACGCCACTGCTATAAAGAGGATGGTGACACGTAGCCGCATTCAGGCGCATTCTAGCAACTGAGGACACTCCAACCCACGTGACGAAGGTACTACTCAAGAGGCGAGGCTTGCGGGTCGCAGCGGCGATCTGGCTGGCGGTGGGCGCGTTTCGGACAGCGTGCGCGGCAGCCGAAAACCCTCCGGACAAACCGGCGGAGGCGCTCTATCTGCAGCTCGGACAAGTGGGCCTGGATCCGGCGCGAGTGTATCAGGTCAGGGGTGCATCGCTGGATCGGTCTGCAGTCCACATTACTTTGGAGGACGGCACCATTGGCTTCACCGAGGACGTGATGGGCCGGATCACGGGAGCGTTTTTCCAGGGCGACGGCGAAGTGCTGCTGACGCCTCCGAGTAACGTCGAACGGAGATCGATGAGCCTGTTTACCGGGATGGCAATTCTAGAAGAACACTTTGCCAGCGCTTATTTTCGCTTCAACGACGATGCGGCGGCCGATTTACGGCCCGATTTGCGGGCAACGGACAACCAACAGGAGTTTGTGGAACGTTGGGGAGAGACGGCGAGGAATCTGGCTAACGCGGATGCTACAAGGTTGCTGCTGACCTTCAGCCGGATGCTTCCGGTGGCCGGCAAGACGACTTCTTCGGGGCGAGCGGAGTTGGTCCAGACAGGGAACGTCGCCGATCGGTTCCTGCACGCTCGACTGCAGGGAACCAAGCGCGGTGTTTTCGACGTCTACTTCGATTCGGTGGCGACGGAGCAGGTTCAGGCGGGGCAGGCGAAAGCGGCCGAGAATGGGGATCTTTATTACGACGTCTGGACCTCGTTTTCGCCCATCAATCCAGGGATCTCGCAGACAACCCGCGGGGGGAAGCCGGCGCCTGAAGACGAAAGAGAGCCTGAGAGCCGGGTCGAGGTTCGCCGCTACACGATCACGACTGAAGTGCAGCCTCCCAAGAAGATTCATGCGCGAGCGCGGGTGCAATTTGATGTGAAAGAGGTTGGGTCGCGGACGTTGTGGTTTGAGTTGTCGCGCTTCCTGCAGATTGAAAGCGTCAAGCTCGACGGCCAACCGGTGGAGTTCATCCACAACCCGGCGGTGGAAGGGACGCAGCTTGCGCGCCGGGGAAATGACATCGTAGCGGTGATACTCCCAGAGCCAGCGCGGACCGGGCAGAAAATCGACCTGGAATTTGTTTACGGCGGCGAAGTTCTGGCGGAAGCGGGCAACGGATTGCTTTATGTGGGTGCGCGCGGCACTTGGTATCCGAATCGCGGGATGGTGATGGCGGACTTCGACCTGGAGTTCAGTTACCCGCAAGGCTGGACGCTGGTGGCGACGGGAAAGCCGACACCGGCCTCGCCCGGGGGAATGGCCGCGAGGGCCAAGGGACAGCAGTCGTCGCGTTTTGCGTCGGAACGGCCGATTCCTCTGGCGGGATTCAACTTGGGTAAGTACAAAGTCGCGACGGTGCAGGCCGGGGACGTCACCGTGGAGACCTATGCTACGACAGGAGTGGAGCGAGACTTCCCGAGTCCCCGAGTTCAGCTGATTGAGCCGGATCCGTCCCGTCCGACTGCTCGACGACAGCAGGTGATCGTACCGAGCCGACCTTCACCCGTGCAGAACGAAGTGACGGTCGGGGAGGCCGCAGCGCGGGCCATCCAGTATTACGCCGAGCGGTTTGGACCATATCCGTACAGTCACTTGGCTCTGACGCAGATGCCCGGGCGCGACAGCCAAGGTTGGCCCGGGTTGGTGTTTCTTTCTTCGTATGCGTTTCTCGACCAACAGGAGAGCGAACAACTGCATTATGAGCCGTACCGGATCCTGCTGCAGCAATCGATTCCGGCGCACGAGACAGCGCATCAATGGTGGGGAGACCTGATTACCTGGAAGAGCTACCGCGACCAGTGGTTTTCTGAGGGGCTGGCGAATTACTGCTCCCTGCTGCTGCTGCGAGAGAAGGATCCCGCGGGCTTTCGGCAAGTGATGGAAAAGTACCGCCGGGATCTGATCGAAAAGAATAAAGAGGGCTTGTCTCCGATGGAGGCAGGGCCGGTGACTCTGGGTTCGCGGCTGCTGTCGTCGCGGTTTCCGGAGGGGTACGAAGCGATCCTCTATGGCCGGGGGACGTGGCTGTTCCACATGCTGCGGACGATGTTGAAAGATGCTGCCTTGCAAGAAGGTGGACGCAAGGGGCAGAGCAGCGGCAGTGCAGATGAGCCCTTCGTGCGGGCGCTGCGAAAAGTTCGGCAGCGGTATGAGGGCAAATCGATCAGCACGAGCGAATTGATGGACGTTTTCGCAGAAGACCTTCCGCCAGCGCTGCGTTACGAAGGCAAGAGTTCGCTGGACTGGTTCCTGGAGGGGTGGATCAACGGCACGTCGCTGCCCAAGCTGCAGCTCAAGGGGGTGAAGTTCACTCCGAAGGGCGCGGGCTCGGTTGTGAGTGGAACGATTCTGCAGAAAGACGCGCCGCAGGATCTGGTGACGTCGGTTCCCGTATATGCGGTGATGGCGGGGAAGCAGCTAGTGCTGCTGGGACGCGTGTTCGCCGACGGCGAGGAGTCCTCGTTCCGTTTGCCGGCTCCCGCCGGGGCGCACAAGATCGTGCTCGATCCGAATGAGACGATTCTGACGAGTCCGCGGTAGCGGTCTGTAGGGGCGCGTCCGTGACCGGTTTGCGGTGCCGAATCGGTCCTCCGTTCCATACGCGATTCCCGAAATGGACGATGGGGGGAACCGCGCGCAATCTCTCGAAAGGCCCCTCCTCACTCAAGTACTGCATTTCCTTCGACTATTACAGCGACTGGCCCGAAGACCGTTGTGGCCGCCGACCTGCTTACAGGAGCATGCGGATCGGAGCTGGATGGGAACGAGGGTTCGAGAGGCGAGCACGCCATAGTCGAGGGAACTGCCATGTGCGTACAAACTACAGAGAAGCTGGAAGAGGCAAGTGGGTGGTGTCGCGGCGCGGACGAGGAAATGTTGGCGGGAGCGGAGACGATCCTGTTCGTGGAAGACGAAGCCTTTGTGCGGGATGTGACCTGTAAAGTTCTGCGATCTGCCGGATACCGGGTCCTGACCGCAAAGAATGCAGCGGAAGCTGTGCGCGTGTACGATGCGCGTCGCGGCGAGGTGAAACTCTTACTGACTGACGTGATCCTGCCGGGAGAGACCGGACGCGTGTTGGCAGGGAGACTTCGGCGAAAGGATCCGGAGCTCAAGGTTTTGTTGGTTACGGGATATGCCGAGCAGATGGGACGGCGAGAGGCGAAGCCCGAGGAATGTTTAGCGAAGCCGTTTTCCAGCGAAGTGCTGTTGCGGAGAGTGAGACAACTGCTGGATCGCACGGGACTCGGGATCGGGACAGAAGATCTGGTCACGCACGCCTGCGGTAACGGATAGCCTGCAGGATCTGTGCCGGAATCTGGGAGAGGGGAACCACACGAGTGAGAATGCCCAACTCGGCGCAGGCGCGCGGCATGCCATAGACGATGCAAGTGGCTTCATCCTGGCCAAGGGTGAGGCCGCCTTGGCGGTAGATGGACTGCATCCCTTCGGCGCCATCGGAACCCATTCCTGTCATGATGACCCCGAGGGCAAGATTTCTGAAAGCTCCGGCCACCGAGTTCATCAGCACGTCGACTGACGGAATGTGCAGACAATCTTCTGGATGCGTGTCGAGGCAGATGACGGCGCGCGAGTCGGACAGTCGCTCCACGCTCATGTGCACGCCAGCGGGGGCGATGTAGACCACGCCCGGCTGAATGGGTTCGCGGTGAGTTGCCTCGCGCACGGTGACCGAGCACAGCGTGTTCAGCCGTTGTGCGAAAGGGCCGGCAAAGCCAGGGGGCATGTGCTGCACGATCAGGATGGGGACGGAAAGGCCACGGGGGAAAAGAGGCAAAATTTCCTGAAGAGCTTTCGGGCCGCCGGTTGAGGTTCCCAGGGCGACGATGGCCGGGGCGGTGAGGGAACCCTCGTCCCACCTCTCGATCGCGGAGGACCGGGGAGGCTTTCTGGACAAGACACGGTCTGGAAGCGACTTCCGCGATTGCGCGGCGGCACGAATCTTGGCTACGAGGTCCGACCGTATGTGAAGGATGTCGAGCGAGGTGGGCGAGAGTTGTTTGGGGACGTAGTCGTCTGCGCCCGTGTCCAGGCACTGTACCCGGTCTTCCACGCGCGTGCGCTGGGTCAGCACGAGCACCGGCACGCTGGGCTTTTTCGACCGCAAGTGGCGCAGAACGCTGACTCCGTCCAGCTTCGGCAGGTTCAGGTCGAGGATTACGACGTCGTACTCGAACTCAGTTGCCGCCGTCCGAGCCTGCTCGCCATCCGATACGACATCCACGGAGTAGTGTTCGGCTTCGAGGCCCTGGCAAACGAATCGGGCTAGCGCTTCATCATCTTCTGCAATAAGAATTCGCATAAGGTGAACCGTCCTTAATCCAACAGCCCAAGTCTAGTTAGAAACCGCTCAGTTGCAGCCAAAACTAAGCCCACACAAAGGTCTGTAGGTGCAAAAATGGCGCGCGGTTTCAAACAGGGAGATTCGGCGTCAGACTGCGCTCGAAGAGTTTCATTCTGATACGAACCTCTGCGGCCAATTCCTTCGCGCCGGCTCACCAGAGATAATTCCGAAGGAAGTTTTTCCGATGGGAGTCATGCCTTGCGGGTGTGGAGCAAAACGACACTTAAGTCGCTGCTGGTGCCAGGCGGAATTCTGCTGTTGGGCATCGCAGTGCTCGTATATTCCGGCTGGCTGACGCTGGCTTTACCTGCCCTCAGCTTTCTGTACTACTGCGCACTGATCGGAGGAATGCTGCTGGCGTGGCGATTCCATTCCAGCCGCATCTTCTTCGCGTTGGTGGTGCTGTTTCTGGCCCAAGCGGCGATTGCTCTCTTTGGTGGGGGGCATGCCTCGCCCGGAACGCCGGGGTGGACGGCCGTGCAGGCGGCAGCCTTGCTGGTGCCGCTGGACTTCGTTCTCATCGCGCTGATGCATGAGCGCGGCTTCACTGTCTCTGCCGCTGCGCCCGTCGGACTGTTCCTGTTCGTGCAAGCCGTGATCGTGGCCGTGCTATGCCGCGCAGCGGAGGGATTGCCATCGCCTCCTGCCCGCGCGCATCATCTTGCGACTGCGGTTTCTTTGCCGGGCTACGCGCTGCTCGTGTTTGCTGCCACAGGCATCTTCCTGCTGGCGCGGTTTCTGATCACCCGAAAGCCCGTCGACAGCGCTTTGCTGTGGTCGCTCTCCGCCTTTTTCCTGTCCCTGCGCTTCACCGGGAGCACGCGCGTATCCACCGTGTACTCGGCCACTGCGGCGTGCATCCTCGCAGCGTCGATCATCGAGAACTCGTACCTTCTTGCCTATCACGATGAACTTACGACGCTGCCGTCGCGCCGCGCCTTCAACGATGCGCTCCTGCGCCTGCAGGATCCCTACTCGATCGCGGTGGTGGATATCGATCACTTCAAGCGCTTCAACGACACTTACGGTCACGACACCGGCGACCAGGTTTTACGGTTGGTCGCGGCCAGCTTGTCGCGCGTGACCGGTGGGGGCCAGGCCTACCGTTGCGGCGGGGAGGAATTCAACATCCTGTTTCCGGGAAAAGCCACTTCCGAAGTTGCGGATCATCTGGAGCAGTTGCGTGCGGTGATCGAGTCCTCGGAGTTTCGCATGCGAGGCGGCGACCGGCGCCAAAATCCTCGGGGACCGGACCGCCGCAATGAGCGGGCTCGCGGCCGCGCGCGAAAGGGACATGCGATTCGAGAGCTCGCGCAGGAGAAACTTCCGGCGCCGCTTTCAGTGACTGTCAGCATTGGTGTCGCGACCTCCGCGAAGCAAGAGTCGGATCCCGATCATGTCCTGCAGGCGGCCGACAAGGCGCTCTACCGCGCCAAGGCCAACGGACGCAATCGGGTCGAGACAGCAATGTCCCCTCGCCGGCGGACTCGCGTCAAAGCGGCGGAGATTGCGTGAAGGCTCGACAGTTCTGAAGCCAATCAAATGCAAAACAATTTGGGTTGAAGCGGAAAGTTGCTCCGCAAACGTACGGCCCGGACCGTCAACCGTAGGACGGGAAGTATGACGGCCCGGTTCCGAACGTTTTCGCAAGCACCGCAGGCCGTGCGGTCAGCCGGCGGTCTTAGGTGGGATTGAGCGTTTCCGGCCGGTGCCCCCGCAGGCGGGACACTTCAGGCGGATAAACGCGACGCCTTCGGACTTACCGTTCAAGTCTACGGGCTTCGCGACATATCCACAGCCGCCGCAATTCGGGCAGTCGTCCGGAGCCACTTCTCTCCCCCTCAGTGTTGAGGGCATTGTCCACGACGTGAGTGCGAATCTCGCCGCAGATTGCTTTACGTTACGAATCACGAACAAGAATTGCAGAGCGCCGAGATCCTCGATCCTCTACAGCGTCGTCGAGAATCGCGACAGGGTAAAACTCACAACCACCGCTTCGCGCCGGCGCACTCACGGACCGCTCGCAGTTCTTCAAGGATCTCAGCGCGCCCTGATCCCTTCGCTCCAGTGCGTCCGGTTGCAGGACGGGCACGGCTTCCGGCGCGGGTTCGCGACCAAGTCTCGAACGCATCGGTGTCGGGAAGGTATCGCAGTGGTTGCTCCGCCGCGATGATCGTGACGCGCAGTGCTCGATGTCGCCCGTCGAAGCATGGCCGCGATGCGTCGCCTGTCGGAGACCCGCGTCGTAACCGAAGACCTGCTGGAAATTGCTCCCGAAGAGACGGTCAAGGGTCGTAGACAGAGCAGAATCGTGAGTCTGAAGAGGTGGGATACGACCATAGAGCCTGGCGCGTGGGTAGTGTCTGAAATCTGCGTTGCCCCTGGAAAGTCGGCAAGATATGAATCTCGCAATGTTTTGCGATCTTGGATTTTTGGCGCTGGTTTCTGTGTGAGGAGTCGAGCACCAACGCACATTTCAGACACTACCTGCGCCTTGAGGCCGTAACCTCGCGCATATCCGCCGTGGTAAACTGTAGATCCGCACGCCGGAGAGGTGGCAGAGTGGCCGAATGCGGCGGTTTGCTAAACCGTTGTACGGGCTAACACCTGTACCGAGGGTTCGAATCCCTCCCTCT
>JADGNP010000218.1 GCA_017883425.1 Candidatus Sulfotelmatobacter sp.
GGCGGGCAAGACCGATGAAGCCAAACAGAATTTCGACAACGCGCTGAATGCGCTGCTGAGCAGCAATCTCGACATCCGCTCTGACGATCGCCTGGAAAAGGAATTCGACCGCGTGGTTGCCGGTGTCAACGAACTCTACCCGGGCGGTACCTCCGCCGACGCCGAGGCGCAGCAGAAGTCCGAACCGGCTCCGATCGACGAAACCAACGGCCTCACTCCCGCCGCCGATGCGGGCGTCAAGGCCAAAGCGCAGGCCGAGATCAAGAACACGCGTTCTGACCTGCCGCTGATGATGACCGACCAGGTCGCCGGCTACATTACTTACTTCTCGGGTCGCGGACGCGGCGTCTTCGAGCGCGCCTTTGCCCGCTCCGGACGCTACCACGACATGATCGTCTCCACGTTGAAAGAGGAAGGCGTCCCACAAGATTTGATCTATCTCGCGCAGGCCGAGTCAGGATTCCACCCGCTGGCGGTTTCGCGAGTGGGTGCTCGCGGCATCTGGCAGTTTATGGGCAGCCGCGCCCGGGGATACGGCCTTTACCACAACATGTGGGTTGACGATCGTCAGGATCCCGAAAAATCGACCCGCGCCGCCGCCCGCCACCTGAAAGATCTCTACAAGCAGTTCGGCGACTGGTATCTTGCCATGGCCGCTTACAACTCGGGGCCGGGCAGGGTGCAGGCTGCCGTGAAGCGCACCGGCTACGCTGACTTCTGGGAACTCTACCGCCGCAACGTTCTCCCGAAAGAGACGCGCAACTACGTGCCCATCATTCTGGCTGTGACCATCATGACCAAGAATCCGTCGCAGTACGGACTGGACGATGTGGTGATGGATCACCCGGCAGATTACGACACAGTCACTATCAACCGTCCGGTGGATCTGCGCCTGGTGGCCGAGTGCGTTAACTCAACATCCAGTGAATTGCAGGACTTGAATCCCAGCCTGTTGCGCCTGACCACGCCGCGCGACGGCAAGTTTGAGCTGCACCTGCCCGCCAGCACGAAAGACCAGTACGAAACCGCGATCGCCTCGATTCCGGCCGACATGCGGCTATGGTGGCGCTATCACACGGTTCACTCCGGCGACACGCTCGCGTCGCTGGCCCGGAATTATCACACCACGGCCAAGTCGATCGCGGAAGCCAACCATCTCGAAGGCACCGAACTGGAAGCCGACGCCAAGCTGGTTATCCCGGTCGCGCCCGGGAAGCATCCCGTGAGCGACACGGCGACTTACGCCCGCCGCATCACTCGCTACAAAGTTCACGCCGGAGACTCAGTCGAGAGCGTCGCCGAAAACTTCGGCGTTTCGCCGCAGATGCTGCGCCGCTGGAACGGCATCCGCGGCAACAGCCTCCGTGGACGCAAAGTGCTGGCCCTGCACCTGCCGGTTTCACCGACCGTGCACGACGCCGAAGTGGCGTCCTCGAGGACCAAGTCGAAACGCCCCAAGGCCACGGAGACGGCCATTACGAAGCCTCGAGCCACCAAGTCCGCGCAAATCGAACGAGAAACCGTACAGGCCGCCGTCGTTCACCACAAAGTGAAGACCGGCGAGACCCTCTACTCGATTGCCAACGTCTACCGAACCACCGTCGCCGCCCTCAAGCGCGACAACCGCAACGTCGCAGTCCTCCGCCCCGGCATGATTCTGATCGTGCAATCACCGCGCTAACCCTCAGACCGAAACCAGAGATGACTCAGACGCGAGGGCACCCCCAGGAAATCATCCCTAAGAACTAATAGGGACGTGCTGGGCTGTGCCAGGTTTACAATTCGTCTCGACTCTCGACCCACATTCCAACTTCCAAAGGAGAATTCATGCGAATCAGCAAAATGCTCATCGTGTTTCTCGTCATCGCGTTGTCCGCATCTCTGGCTCTGCCTGCGTTCGCGCAGGACGGAGCCGCAACCTACAAAGCCAAGTGCGCCAGTTGCCACGGCCCCGAAGGCCAAGGCAAGATCGGTCCGGCTCTGAAGGGTACCAGCCTGACCGCCGATCAGATCGGCGACCTGCTCACCAAGGGCAACGACGCCAAGAAGGCGCCGCACAAGAAAGCTCTCGCCAGCGTTTCCGCCGACGACGCCAAGGCCGTGGCTACCTTCGTGAAAACCCTGAAATAGCGCTTCTGTCTCGTCCGGCATCGTAGCGCCGCCGTCTCGGCGGCTGTCGGGAGGCGTCTCGCCCGCGCATGCGAGGGCAGGATGCCCTCGCGACAGCCGGCAAGATGCCGGCGCTACAATGCCGACGCTACAGTGCTGGTCCTAGGCCTCCGTCGCAGTTCACGCTTCTTTACACTTTTTCATCCTCGCTTAACCTAACTGTCACCTGCCGTTTATTTTCCTCTGCTAATTCTCAAGCAGCATCTCTCAAATCCCCAGGAGGAAATTCCATGAATATTTCTCGCAGACTCAGTGTCGGCGTGTCGGCCTTCGCTCTTCTGCTGCTGGCGGCTTCGTCGACGGTTGCCGAGGAACCCCGTAAGGACCACAATTCCGGCGCCATCCAGCACGTACTACTCATCAGCATCGACGGCATGCACTCGCTCGACTTCGCCAACTGCTCGAAAGGCATCAGCACCATCAACAGCGGGGCTCCGTACTGCCCGGCGCTGGCTACTCTGGCTAAGCACGGCGTGAATTACCTGCAGGCCTACACCCCGCGTCCCTCGGATTCTTTCCCCGGCCTCACCGCAATCGTAACCGGCGCGAACCCGCGCACCTCGGGCATGTTCTACGACGTCAGTTATGACCGCAAGCTCTCGCCGCCCTACGCGACCACGCCTTACGGTATCGTCGGCGGACCCACACTGTGCCCCAGTGTCGTCGGCACTCAAGTCGGCCTCGACGAACAAATTGACGCGGACCTCACCCAGATCAACGGCGGCGGGGGCATCGACACCGACTATCTGCCGCGCGACTCGACCAAGAACTGCAGCCCGGTCTATCCTCACAGCTATATTCGTACCAACACCATCTTCGAAGTCGTCCGGCAGAACGGCGGCTACACGGCCTGGACCGACAAGCATCCCTCCTACGAGTGGACCAACGGCCCCAGCGGCACCGGCGTCAGCGACTTCTTTGGACCCGAGATCAACTCGGCTGCCGTGCCTCTCGACATGGTTGGCTACAACGTTCCTGGTTGCCACACGCTGCCCGACACCACCGCGACTGACGATTGGACCGTTAGCTTCCAGAATATCCAGTGCTATGACAGGCTCCACGTCCAGGCGATCATCAACCAGATCAACGGCAGGAACCACGACGGCTCGCAGATCGCCCCGGTTCCCACCCTCTTCGGCGCCAACTTTCAGTCCGTCAGCGTCGGCCAGAAGCTGGTCGAGAAATCGATTTCGACCACCGGCGGCTACCTCGATGCCGAAGGAACCCCCAGCCCCTCGCTGCTGAGCGAAATCGAGTTCATCGACGCGTCCATCGGGCAGTTCGTCCAGCAACTGAAGAAGCAGAACCTCTTGGACTCCACGCTCATCATCATCACTGCCAAGCACGGCCAGTCGCCCATCGATCCCTCGGCCCTGCTGCGCATCCCGGGCGACAACTCCAGCCTGGAGTCGCCGGCCACGGTGCTGTCGCCCGCGGGCATTGGCCCGGGCCTCCCGGTTGCCCAGGCCATCGAAGACGACGTGTCCCTGATGTGGCTGACCGACCAGAGCCAAACCACGGCGGACGTCGCCACCCTGGCCGCCAGCCGGGCTCTGTTCGGAGGAGGCGAGATCTTCGGGGGAAACTCGCTTAAGCTGTCGTTCTCGGACCCAGCGTTCGACTCCCGCACTCCGGATATCGTCGTCGCCCCCAACGTAGGCGTCGTTTACACCGGGGGCACCAAGAAAGTTTCCGAGCATGGCGGCTTCGCCAACGACGATCGCAACGTACTGCTGATCGTCTCCAACCTCAACTACTCGCCGAGCACTTACACCGGGGCGGTCGAGACCCGCCAGGTCGCTCCCACGGTCCTGCAAGCTCTGGGATACGATCCCAGCGCCCTGCAAGCCGTACAAAAGGAAGGCACTGAAGTCCTGCCCGGCCTGCCCTTCACGGGGGCGAAAAAGTAGAGGGCCGCTGTCCGGCCCAGGCGGCGCCAGCCGCGACCAGGGCGGGAGTCTTCACCGGCTCCCGCCATTTTTCCTGCGGGCTGGCGCAATTCTTCTGCGCTTCGTTTTTCTTTCTTTTTGGGCCTTTTCCTCTTCCCTTTTCCCAGCCCGCTGTGATAACAGGATAGCGAGCAGCCTGTGTTTGCAGTCCTTGCAGGCGGCACCGAATGTCGTGCTATAATCGCGCGCCGTTCCAGCAGAGGTTTCCGGTGGTCTTTTAAATTCTTCGTGCCCGCAGCCAGGGCGCACACCCGCACCCGGCCGCCACTGAATCAGGAGGAGCAATGACGTTCTACGATCCCACTCTGTACGCACGTGATGAAGAAGAAGAATTCGGCGACAGCGGCGCTTACAGCGAGTCGCTAGAAGAAGATTTCGAAGAGGAAGAGGAGGAAGAAGAATCCGGCATACCGGCTCCCGCAGCGATCGAGCCGGAACCCATGTCCGTTCCAGCGCCCCCTGCGCCCAAGCCCAAGCCCAAACCCGCGCCGCCGGCTCCGAGCGGTGGCGGCGGTAAGCCCAAAGCGAAAAAGAAGGCAGCCAAGAAACCAGCCAAGAAGAAACCGGCCGCAAAAAAGCCGGCCAAGAAGGCTCCCAAAAAGCCGGCCAAGAAGAAAGCTGCCAAGAAGCCGGCCAAGAAAGCGGCGAAAAAGAAACCCGCAAAAAAGAGCAAGAAGCGCCGTTAAGCCGGCGGCTGGCCGCGAGCACCGCCTAACATGCGAAGCCTCAGAACCGCGTCCCGTAAGGGGCGCGGTTTTTCTTGCGTCACGGAAATCGACAATCCCTCCACAGGTGAGTCCCCGGTCCAGCAATCGAAGTGGACGCCAAGGTGTTCGGGTTTCGTTCGATCAGTCGGGGTTTCGCAAGAATGGAGGAAAGGAGAAGTCTGCAGGCCGAGTTCTAGTATCGCCCTGGGTTTTGTCGGGGTCTGGCCTTGGCCGGCGGCACCAGAACCGCCATGCATCCCGCCGAGGGAGTGCAACTGACTTGGGCACGCCTGAAGATCTTGGCCTGGCTGCCTACCGGGAACTCAACCTCGTAATGAGCTGCCTTCAGTTTGTCGGCAAGCGACTCCAAAGCATCGTTCCCTCTCAGATATTCAACGGATTCAACTCTTCTCGGAGCAAACACAATCGAAAATTCCGCCGAGCCAGAAAGATTGGGCAGTTTACCTAGACGAGTCGCGCGCATCTGGCTGAGTTCCTCGGCTGGAGTCTTTGTCCACTCTCCGTTAGGTAACCGATCGGTCGCTTCCAGATTAGGAGTCCGTCCGGTCAGCTTCTTGTAGCGTGCAAGGATCTTATCCCGCTGGTCCTCGTAGTTGCTCGCGTCGAAGGCCGGATTGAGGGGCACGTTGACCATGGTCTGAGGCGTCATTCGAAACACCGGCCCCCCCAAGGCGCCCAATGCCAATTCGTAAGTATGCGCCGCTTGTTTGTTTTTGCCCTGCTTCTCGTATATCTCTCCCAAGTGCTCGCCGACGGTCGCATCCTGCCCTAAGAGCCACGAGGCATGAACAAAACTCTCGGCCCGGTTCGTGTCTCCACTCTGGAAATAGACCCAGCCCAACGTGTCCCATACGAGGCAAAGCTGGTACGTCACCTGTCCGCCGGTATCCTCCGCAGCTACGTCGTTGACAGATCGCTCCTCCAGTTGCTTCAGCGCCTCTTCCCCATACTGGCGAGCCAACTCGAGATTTGATTTGCTCTCGGCCAGCGTGTAGGACGCGTTATTCAACATCATCGGATCTTCTGTGGGACGACCACCCTCCTCCGCCGCGGCACGGATATGGACAACCGCCTTCTCGGATTGTCCGGCCTTCAGGTATGCCGAGCCTAGAGCAAATTGCAGTTCTTGACTGTCAGGAGAACCTTTCACCGCGCTTTCCAGCTCTTGAGCAGCTTCTGAGTACTTGCCTTCCTGACTTAGTAACTGTCCAAGGTTTAATGCCCCCACATTGTTTTCCGGATCTGCCTTCAACAACCGGCGCCATTCCACAATCGCGTCGTCCTTGCGGCCAAGGCGAGTCAGGTAGAGCGCGGGAATCTGGTAGGCCCGCAAGTCGTCAGGAGAAACTTCCTGCTCGTTGTGAAACTCGACAAGGGCGGCATCCATTTTGCCCTGCATGAGCAGGATGCTCCCCAGATTCAGATGAGCTAAGGGATAGTTCGGCTGGCTCGCAATCACTTTGCGGAATGATGTCTCTGCTCCAGTCAAATCCTGCCGCTGCATCGCTTCAAGGCCGCCGAGGAAGGTGTCCGCGGGATCACTGTCAGGATTCGCGCTCCCTTCGCCCCCCTTGCCGTTCAGCCGTACAAAGTTGAACTCATCGTCTGCTATGGCCCTGCCGAATTTGCGAAAATTCTCCCACTCGCTCAGGGCAACCTCGTTTTTCTTGATGTCGAACTGTCGATTGGTGGTCAGCACTCCATCTTCGACCACGTTGGTGGCGTGGTATTCCGCGTAAGGCTCCACCAGATTCACGGCCTTGGGAGCAGTCATCGAGTAGCCCGGCGGCAGTTCCACTCGCGAGCGGTAAACGATCTTGCCGAGCGCACCGAGTAATACCGGTTCCAGCGGCTTTTTTTCTTTCGAGTCTTTGGTGACTTCGACCCCCATGGGCGGCAGAGGCGGTGTGATCTGCCGGTTTTCCCAGTCACCATAATTCTTGCGCACATAGTCGTATGAGATCTGGAAAGGGTTCTCCAACTCATCGGGTGGGGTCACGGTCACGTTACTGACATCGCCGCCGAAGTTAAGCCGGTAAGAGAATCCCTGCATTGCCTCTTTCCACTGCGATCGCGCGATCTGCCGGAACATCATCCGCAGCGCGACTTCCGTATCCCCGCGATACGACTGCTCTACATGGCCGGTGAAGGTTCCGTCAGAACCCAGTTTCCCCTTCGCCGAAAACTCCTGCCTCTGTGGGAACGGCGGATTCGCCGGCGTCTGCATCAGCATGGGCGGCTTGTTCGACGGGATCACCAGCGCCTGTTTGTCCCGCAGCACGTTCACCAGCAATCCGTAGGGTGCAACCTCAGGCGTCGTGTCCAGCCAGATCATCTGTTCGCCCCTTGGCACCACCGTGATGACATGATTGAACTGAGCTGGCGAGGGAACGTCCGGATCCAGCTTTCGTTGCCCGTGAATCAGTGCCGGCCACGCCTCATATCCCGCTGCCTTCAGCAGCGAGGCCAGCAGCGTGTGCTTATCCTTGCAGTCGCCATAGCCATTTCCCAGAACATCATCGGCAGCGTGCGGCTGATAGCGTCCTATGCCGAAGTCCAGCCCGATGTAATGGAATCGCAGCGAGACAAAGTTGTAGAGGGCTCGGATCTTCTCGTCGTCGGTCTTCAGTCCCTTCGTTAACTCCGTGGCCTTCGCCTGAATTGCCGGGGTCACTTCCAGCGGATCTTTCTGCAAGCTCCCGTACCATCGTCCGATGTCCTCCCAGGTCGCGAAGGTCGTCACCTGCACCGAAGGATCCGGCGGAACACGCCGGGGAACTTCGTTCGGGTCCTTCTCTTTGACCTCCAAGTTCGAATGAGTCCAACGGTAGATGCGCCGCCCGCCGGCATCCTTGATCTCGGGCTTGAACTCGGGGCTGACCACCTTGACGTACTTGTCCGCGGGAACGCTGAGTTCCAGAGTCTCGTCCTTAACAATCGCGTCTTTCAGGAACGAGTCTTCATACCAAAAATGGCCGGGGATCTGCGGTTTCACCACCCGATAACGAACCAGGTACTCCAGCACATCGCCGACGCCGAGGCCTTTCACCGCGACATGCTTTTCATGGATGTCGCTGTACATGGGAGCGCTGCGGGTTAGGTCCGCCGGCATGTCTTGAATGTTGTAATCCGGCGTCTTGACCACCGTGCCGTCCGGCTTGCGCACGCGCACGTAGTCCACATCCACGGTTTCGTTGGCACTGGTGTAGGTGAAGTTCAGAACGGCAAACGCCTTCACTCCGGCGTCGGCGAGGATTCTTATTTCGGCGGCCTGTTCCCGGATACCGCTGCCGTCAGCCTCTTCGGTGATCTGCGTGCGCAATTCCTCGATGACATACGCTTCCTTGGAGTAGTCTGGGGCAGCGGAGGCAGACTTACCGGCCGTCTTCACCTGGGCGACAACGGTGGAAAGTGCGATCCCGGCAAGCAACACAGCAGCTAAAGCGGACTTCGACAACATTTGGTCGCACACTTTCGCAGCAGCGACAGCAGGTTTCGTTACTTCTTCCCGCCCACCGCGCCCAGGCATTTCCCGTACAACTCGAGCAGATGAGCGGCGTAGTCTTCCGGTTTGGCGGCAGAGCCTGTACCTTGAAATCCCACGCCCGACGAGGTGGTTCGCCCGTACCCCGTGGTCATGGCGATGAACTTCATCAGATCGAGTGCGATATCTTCATTGCGGCGTGCG